>JAYULE010000119.1:0-3115 GCA_043763845.1 Sphingobacteriales bacterium | reverse complement strand
CAAAATCGGCTGGCAAGCCATTAATAACCAAACGACTATCGGGCTTTACAATTTCGTATCCGTATTTTTTTAATAAGTTTTGGATAATGGATTTAATCATTTTTGTTGCGTATTGCGTTTTTAATAATTTTATTAAGTGCTAAAATGCGAAATTTTAAATCATAATTTTGTTTTATATGATTTACGCCAGCTTTACCCATTTGCGCTGCCAAATTTTTATTTTGCAAAATTAAAATCATGTTTTTTGCAAACTGGGCAACATCGTTTTCTTGACATAAAATGCCTGTGACATTATTAATTACCGCTTCGTTAATACCAGCATGAAAAGTTGATATAATAGGCAAACCCATTGCCGATGCCTCTAAAATACTGTTTGGCGTTCCTTCGCTATCGCCATCTGCGGCTATTACCGAGTGTTGCACAAAAGCTCTAGAAATCTTAAGTTGTTCAATAACCTGTGAATGATGAAAAACACCAGGGAAGTTGATGTGTTTTTCTAAACCTAATTGTTTAGCTAAGCTTACGGCTTGTTTAAATAGCGGCCCATCACCCGCCATTACTAATTTTGCATCTGTAACCTCCTTTTTTACAATCGCAAATGCTTTTATCAATAATAGTGGCGATTTTTTTTCAACAAACCTGCCTGCAAAAAATAAAACAGGATTGTTCAGCTCAGACTTCGTACTTGTAAAATCGGCTAAATTAACTCCATAAGGGTTAAGTACAAGTTTATGTGCCGGCGCACCCAACTTTAACAAAGCATTTTGCATAAACTGCGATACACAAACAATGTAGCTTGCATAGTTAAATGATTGTTTATAGGCAATTGCATATTTTTTTATGGTAGGATTGTGGTGTGCATCGGCACCATGAAAATGAATTACTAATGGTATATTAGCTTGTTTACAAACTGTATAAACCGATGCACCAACCATACCATACTCTGCTAAAACAACATCTATTTTGCAGGTTTTAAAATAATTAAGTAAGGCTTTATCCCTTACGGGGATGCTTTGTTTTCGTAATATTTTTTTTTGAAAAAGATAAATTAACAAATCAAGTTTTGATTGTATGAGTAATTTATCTCCGCTTTGGTATAATGGGAAAGCTCCGCCATACAAAACAGAAATATTACCATCTAATTTATCAATATGATTTTGTATAAAAGTTTCAGAAAAAGTGTGCTTATTTGGCTTTATAATGCAAAGGTTATAACTTTCCATTGTTTGCTACAAAGGTTTTTGGGCTACTACAATATAAAGCGAAGCATCTCTGTTTCTTTGGGCTTGGTTGTGCATTTTATCAAACAAGCAAATTAATGTTTGAAATACTATGGCTATAGGTGGGATAATAAATTTAGGCAATTTATTAATAATTGCATCCTGCAAAAGCTGTAGGCCACTTGCTGCTAAGCCCATTATTCCAAAAAAAGAAGTAATGGTAAAACCTGAAGCCTCAATTATTTTTTTTAAACCCGCACTTGTCCATCTCCAATAATCGTTAGGCGTGGGGTGGTAAAACCAATAGCCATGCGTAGTAATAATGGCTGTGCCACCAGGTTTTAGTATGCGGAGGGCTTCTTTTAAATAACCATCGGGCGAGTCGACGTGTTCTAAAACTTGGTTCGATAAAACAATATCGCAATAATTTTCGGGCAAAGTGGTTTTACTATCAAAGCCAATATGGTGTTCGGCAGCGGGGTTCATTTCTAAATCAACGCTTAAATATTTACCTACCAAGGGTTCAATTACGCTGCGGTAAGGCATATCGCCACAGCCAAAATCAACTAATAGTAACTGTTTGTTTTCTTTAGTTAAAGCTTTAATTGTGTGAAGCGTTTGGTTGCGCAGTTTGGTTAAATGCACATACCTGGTCGAGAAAAATGAAGGATTTAGCCTGCTATTTTTATTCATTCAGCAAAAATATATTTTTATCTGATAAATAAGCAACGAATACAATTCTATGCTATTATGTTAATTAATAAATATTACCCATACAAACCTTTACTTTCTATAAAACCCAAAACTTTTTCTGGCATAAAAAATTGTACATTTTTACCTTCTTGTATAGCTTTTCGAATAAAAGACGATGATATTTCCATTACTGGTGTTTGCGTAATAGTTACGTTAGGGTGTTGGCTTAACGCCGATTGTGTAACGCCGGGCCTTGGGTAAACATAAATGGGGTAATTTTTAAGAATAAATTCGTAATTTTTCCATTTGGGTAGGGATAGTAAATTATCTTCTCCCATAATTAAAACAAACTCTACTGCTGGATATTTTTCTTGCAAATACGCCAGTGTATCAACGGTATAAGATGGTTTGGGTAGTTTTAGTTCATCATCTTTCACCTCAATATTTTCACAGTTTTCGGTAGCAAGCTTGGCCATTTCAAGTCTATCGTAAACTTGTATCAATTGGTTTTTATCTTTTAAAGGATTTTGTGGCGAAACCATTAACCAAACTTTATCTAGCTGGGAATGATTTGCCATATAGTTGGCAATAATTAAATGCCCAATGTGTATGGGATTAAACGAACCGAAGAAAAGGCCTATTTTCATTTTATATTTTTTCACTTTAAAATCATAAAACTAAATAAAGTTTATTTATAACAACCTAATGTTTTCATACTCTAACACTTTATTATTCCCTACCAAATAAAATGTTGAATGTTTATCCCACTTTAAAACATATAATCCCGTAAGGCTACCAAATGCTGGTAAAATAAAGTTGTTGCCTACAAACGCAAAGCAAGGTAATGTTACTGATTGCTTGGCTTTACCGTTAATTTTTATTGCGGGGTGAATGTGTCCGCAAAAATTTATTTTATCGCAATTATTTACAGGTTGGTGGCTAAAAGTAAAGTTTGGTTCTTCTATCTTATCAACCACGGTTAAATTGGGAATGTTGTAAATTTCTAGTTTTAAAATATCGTGATTGCCTTTTACCAACACAAATAATAGTTGAGCGTTTTGGTTTAAAAATTGGCTAAATAAATCCCATTCTAAGTTATAATCGCTGTGGAATAAATCACCGAGGATAATTATTTTTTTGGGTTGCCAATGGTTTATAAGCTGTTGTAATATTTCTAAATCTTTTGATTTTGAAGGAGTGGG
>JAYULE010000118.1:0-3125 GCA_043763845.1 Sphingobacteriales bacterium | reverse complement strand
CATTTAACACAAGTTCTTGCAGGCTTGCAGGTGCACCAATAATTGTGGTTTTATAAAATGGGTGTACTTGGCCTAAACTTTCGCGGCGTATAAACTCCTGACTTAATGCCCAATATGCAGCAATAAAAGCCCAAGCAACAAAAAAACCAAAAGTTTGTATAGGCAATGGTAGGTAAAAGCCAGTAAAATATTCTATTAAATGCGATAGGGTTGGAAACATTTGTGCAATTTAAAATCTTAAAATTAATTTGATATTAAAGTACCAACAATTCGGGTACTTCGGTAGCACTCATTTCGCCATCGGTCAAAATTTCGTTTAGGCTAACCGTTTTTAGTTCGTTTATTAACAGTGGGTCGTAAGCAACTTTTACTTTAACATAATTTGGGGTAAAGCCGCTCATAAAGCCGTTTTTATGGTCGGCCTCAAATAAAACTTGTGCGTTAGTATTTATTTGTGTTTGGTAAAATGCCCTTCGTTTTTTTTCGGATAATATATGTAGCATTTTGCTTCTTTCGGCTCTTTTACTAGCCAATATACTATTTGGGAAAGTTGCGGCTAAAGTGTTTTCACGCTCCGAGTAGGTAAAAACATGTAAATACGAAATATCTAATTCGTTTAAATAGTTGTAGGTATCTAAAAAATCCTCGTTAGTTTCGCCGGGAAAACCCACTATAACATCAACACCAATACAACAATTGGGCATTAGTTTTTTTATGTAATTAACCCGTTCGGTATACAATTCTTGCTTGTAACGCCTACGCATTAATCCCAGTATTTTGGGTGAGCCCGATTGTAATGGGATATGAAAATGAGGTACAAACTTGCCTGATTGTGCCACAAAATCAATTATTTGGTTGGTTAATAAGTTAGGCTCTATTGAGGATATTCTAAACCTTTCAATCCCTTCAACTTTATCAAGTTCTTTAACTAAATCAAAAAAAGTATTTGCTCTTACGCTTTCGCGGATGCCAAAATCGCCAAGGTTAACCCCCGTAAGCACAATTTCTTTTACGCCCGATGCGGAAATTTGTGCAACTTGGGCCAAAACACTTTCTATATTGTCGCTTCGGCTAGCACCACGGGCAAGTGGTATGGTGCAAAAACTACATGAATAATCGCAACCGTCCTGTACCTTTAAAAATGTTCGGGTTCTATCTCCAATAGAATATGAGGGCACAAACTGGTTGGTATTTGCAATATTTTGTTGGTAAACTAAGGCTTTGGGATGCTTTGTTAAGTTGCTTAAATGATTTATAATGTCAAATTTTTCTGCTGCACCCAACACCATATCAACGCCTTCAATTTTAGTAATTTCTTCGGGTTTTAGTTGTGCGTAACAGCCAACAATTGTTATGTAGGCATTTGGCGAATGTTTTAGGGCTTCTTTAACTACTTTCCTGCATTTTTTATCAGCATTTTCGGTTACGCTACAAGTGTTAATCACGTAAACATCTGCAGCATGGGTAAAAGGTACAACCACATAACCAGCGGTAGTAAATTGCCTAGCAATACCCGATGTTTCGGAGTAGTTTAGCTTACAGCCTAGTGTATAAAATGCAACTTTTTTGTTCATAATTATTTAAGATGCAAATGTACTAAATTTTGTGTTTTTAATTTTAAACAAAAGTTTAATGCTGTAAATGTTTGGTTCTTCGTAAAAAACTTTGGAATAGAAATAAATTCCATTAAAATTATTTAGGTGTGCGATTAGGGACGGCCTAGCTGTTATTTGAAGTGGGAGGCCAATAAATTTTTTGCAGAAAATAACTTAAAGTACAAACCAAGCAATTCGCAGCGTGTTGCCCAAACTTTGTTAAAGCAATAACTTGGTTACCACGCCTTGAATTGCGCCGTTAAAAATTTATTGAGCATACCCGACAAATCACAGCAAGCCTTGATTTTTTGTAACTTTTTTATCAAGAAAAAAGTTATTGAAAAAATGGCCAATAATTTTTCCACTTAATTTGAAACAAAATTCAAACCACACAAAATGACGAAGAACCTAAATGTTAAACTCATTATCTATTATTTGCTATAATTTATACGCATTTTTGTAATATGAAATATTACTTTACCCGCCAAATACATTTAATTTTAATTACAACATTTTTATTATTTGGTTTTAATGCAAATGCTCAAAACGCCGATATTGCCTTGTTGAGGTATATTAATTTAGGTAGAAATACAACATTAGACCCAACATTTAAGTTTGTATCTAACACATCGGCAGGTATAAGTGTGGCTACACCTTTAGTTATTTATGGAATTGGCTTGATAAAAAAAGACAGCAGTTTAAAAAGTAATGCCATTTTTATTGGTGAAACCATACTAGTTTCGGCGGTTATTACCACGGGATTAAAAAATGCAATTCAACGCCAACGACCGTTTATTACTTATCCCGAAATTGAAAAAGAAGATTCGGGTGGAAGTTACGCAATGCCATCGGGCCATACCGCTAATGCTTTTGCTACTGCAACATCGTTAAGTATGGCTTACCCAAAATGGTACGTAATTACGCCAGCATTTGCATGGGCAGCTACGGTGGGCTATTCGCGGTTACATTTGGGGGTACATTACCCAAGCGATGTTTTTGCAGGAGCTTTTGTAGGGGCCGGTTCGGCTTATTTAACCTACAAGCTAAATAAATGGATACATAAAAAATGGCCATGTAAAAATGAAAAGAAATAAGAAAAAAATATTTAGGTTTTCCGCTATTTTGTAGGTGGGAAAGTTAACTGCAATCAACTATTTAATTATTCTTTTATTCTCGTTTAAAATGATTGAAAAAATTCAAGCTTGCCTTTCAGACCAGAAAGAGCTCGCAATTTTTGTTGGTTATACTCAATTAATTTTTAGTAGCGCAATTTTAGGACGTAATATCCACTTTACTACCAATATGTAAACTACGCTGTAAATTTCTGAGTTACACAAACCTTAGAATAAATAGTTTAAAATATTTGAATTTATTGAAGCCTTCGCTTCGAGCGGAGGCATCAATTAAAGGGACTTTAATAAATGTTTTGGATAATTCTACTTTTATACTTTAAAAAAGTGAGTTAAAATTTTGATAATCAATTAATTAAATGTATATTTAGGCATAATATGTACGAAGATAGTAATTGAC
>JAYULE010000117.1:0-11204 GCA_043763845.1 Sphingobacteriales bacterium | reverse complement strand
TCTTATATCACAAATATTAAATAAAAAGTATTAAAAAACAACAATTTTTTAAAAAAAATTAAAAAAAAATGAAAATGTTTGATTTTTAAGCGCATTTATATGGCTTATTCGCAAAAAATGAGGGGTATATTTATTTAAAACGGTATAAAAAAGAGTGTTTTTGCTAATTTTGAAATTATATTAAATTAATTGCATGAATTCGTTTAAAAGAGACATTATTTTCTTGATTTAAATTATAAAAGCATAAATAAACACGCATTTACAATAAAAAAAAACAAAAAAGCAACTCAAAACAGAGTTGCTTTTAATAAAAATAGCTTAGTTTAAAAATTATTTTGGTGTTACCACACAATCAATAACGTGAATAACTCCATTTTTTTGGTTAACATCGGCAATGGTAACAAAGGCCGTACCACCGTTTTCGTCGGTTAATTTTACTTTGCCCATAGCCATGCTAGCTGATAATTTACCTCCGCTAACGGTAGTAAATGTTGCTTCACCATTACCTTTTTTAATTGCTTTCATAATACTAGCAGCATTGTATTTGCCAGCCAATACGTGGTAAGTTAAAATTTTGGTTAAGGTTGCTTTGTTTTCTGGTTTAACTAAAGTTTCTACTGTACCTGCGGGTAGTTTATCAAAGGCTGCATTGGTTGGTGCAAAAACTGTAAACGGGCCATCACTTTTTAAAGTTTCTACCAAATCTGCAGCTTTAACCGCGGCAACCAATGTAGTATGATCTTTAGAGTTTGCGGCATTGTCAACAATATCTTTAGTGTTGTACATGGCTGCACCGCCAACCATTGGGTTTTCTTGTGCATAAACATTAGGTGCAGTTGCAATAGCTACTAAAGCAAGAGCTGCGAAAATTATTTTTTTCATATTTTTTATTTTAATGGATTTTAAAAACAATTACGGGTTTGGCGTAAACTCGGTTTTCGTAAATGTTAAAAAATATATAAATATTTATATTACAGCACTTTATACTTAAAATAAAAAATCATCATCTACAAATAAATCAGCAGCAATACCATCAGCGTATAATTTGCCATTATTAGTTAGTGTAATAATGCCATTTTTATTTAAAACAAATCCTTTGTTAACTATTGCTAGGGTTTGTTCTTCAAGTTTTTCGCTAACATTAGTACCATAATTTAAAGCAATCTTATTTAAATCAAAACCCCAAACGGTTCTTAAGCCAGTCATTAAATACTCGTTTAGTTTATTGTGGATTGTTAACACTTCTGTTGTGGCAGGTATTTCTTTTTTGGCTACGGCCGATAAATAACGCATATTATCTGCTACATTCCATTGCCTTGTATTAACGTTAAACGAGTGAGCCGAGGGGCCAATACCTAAATAATGCACCCCTTGCCAGTAATTTGTATTGTGTTGGCTTTGCATTGCTGGTAGGCAAAAATTAGATATTTCGTAATGTTGGTAGCCGGCTTCACACAAGGTATCCATTAAAACTAAAAATTGGGCGGCACTTTGTTCTTCGTTTATTGGGGGTTGTTGGTTGTTTTTGATAAACGAAGCTAAGGCGGTTTTAGGCTCAACTGTTAAAGCATACGAAGATATGTGGCTAACCTTAAATTCAATTGCTTTCTGCAAATTAGCATTCCATTTTTGAAGGTTTAATAAAGGAAAGCCGTAAATTAAATCAATGTTAAGGTTATCAAATCCATTATCTTGTGCTCTTTTAATGGAACTTTCGCTTTCTGCGGCTAGGTGAGCTCGGTTCATCCATTTTAAATCGTCATCAAAAAACGATTGTACGCCAATGCTAAAGCGGTTAATTTGGGTTTGCCTAATTTCTTTTATTTTTTGATTATTAAGGTCGTCGGGGTTGGCTTCTAAAGTAATTTCGGGGTTGGGGGCAACAGTAAAATTTTGGTATATGGTATCAATTATCCTACTTAAATCGCTACCCGATAATATGGATGGTGTGCCGCCGCCAAAATAAATAGTGTGTATAGTTTGGTTGGGTAAATATTTTTTTTGAAGTTCAATTTCTTGGATAATGGCATCCAACATTTCGGTTTTATACTTTAACGATGTGCTAAAATAAAAATCGCAGTAATGGCAAGCTTTTTTACAAAATGGAATGTGAATATATATGCCTGCCATACAGTAGTAATATTTTTTAAAATATGATTTTGATAAGTTTTTTTTACTAAACTTTGGGAGGTATATAAAAAGTTAATTTTGAGTGTATTTATTTAAATTTTGTTTACAACCAGCTTTGTGTTCTTTGCGCTTCCCTTTTGCGTTCTTTGCGGTAATAAATAGCTTTAGTTTTACCGCAAAGACCACAAAGTTTTACGCAAAGCCTATTGCTTTTATACCCAACTAATTTTATAAAAAAGCTGAAATTTCATAAAAAATGATGCACCTTAAAATTTAATTCCAAGTTTTACATGATTACTTTTTCAGAAACTGCAGTTATTTAATCTCGGTTTAAACAAAGGTAATTAATTTCCTTCTTTCTCTCTTGCTTTACGTCTTTCTTCTCTTCGTTCTTGCCTTAGTTGTTTCGGGGTTTTACCTGTAGAATCTACTTTTGGGGCTATACCTAATAAGCGGTTAAAAAAAGTTGATTTGTTATCGGCACTGTCTTTTTGTGGCGATTTAAAAATATTAAATCCCAAAAATCCATCACTTTCATCGGCTAAACTGTCGGGCATTAAATAGTCTTGTGGGGCAATTTGTTGGCGTAGGCTTTCTTTAATTCGTACACCATAGAAACCATAAGCATTTGTATCACGGGCAATGTATCCTCTTTGTGCCATTAAACGGCCAATTAAGTTAAAATAGCCATGTAAATGCGGCTTTAAGCTTCCATCGGGCTGCCAAGCGTACAAGCCAGCCTTGGGTTTGGGTACAATACTAGCCAAATAAATAGCTTCGCCAAGCGATAAAGTTGCAGGCGATTTGCCAAAATAATATTGGCTAGCTTCGCCAATACCGTAAACATTGCGTCCCCATTCTATAATATTTAAATATACTTCGTACATTCTATTTTTTGTACTTAGGTGTTGGTTCTCAATTAACCAAACAATCAAAATTTCTTCAACTTTACGGGCTATGGTTTTTTGCCGACTTAGATAAATGTTTTTTACCAACTGCATAGAAATGGTACTTCCTCCTCGTTTAAACGATTTCGCTTTGTAATTGGTAGCAATAGATTGCCTTATGGATTCTTCCACAAAACCCTTATGATTATAAAAAGAAGGATCTTCGGATGTAAGCAAAGCGTTTTTAATATTGCTAGAAATGTGGTTTATGGGTGTATAATTTTGGTTTTCGGGTGAAATTAAAATTTCGCGTACAGGTTTGCCTTTTTCGTAAGGAGTGTAAATAAAGGCATTGTTAATTTTTTGGAGATTGTTTATACCATACAATAAGATTTTAAAATCGTTTGATGCCTCTAAATCCGAATTGAAAATTACGCAACTAGGATGTTTGGTGTCTAAATACAGGTTTAAATCGTATTTAAGTTTGCCAGCAACTTTTATACCCGCTAACGATTCGAACAAACCTATTGGGAAAGCATTAAAAATTTCTTGTGCATTTTGCTCTTCGGCTTTAAGCTTTAATTCGTAAATTTTAGTGGGCTGCAAGGTATATTTAAAATATGGGTGCGCCCAAGCTTTCCCCAAATAAATGGTTGATGAGCTATCAATTGCAACAAAGTTTTCTCCAGCAATCATTTTTACGGCAATGCTGGCATTTTTTACAATTACGTTTTTTGCCGATATTCGTGTATGATTTATTAATAGATTTTTAACCCCCCACGACCCCTCCACCTCAAAATTGCCACTCTGTTTTTTTGCACTTTGCATAGCAAATTGTAGGGTATCAAAATTTAGTTTTAAGCCATACTTTTTCTCTAAGTAGGGGAATTCTACTTTACGTTTATTCCCATACCAAAAAATATCAAATTGCTGGTTGCTTGGGTCTAAATCGCCATCTATATGCCATACAGCCTCGGTTTTATTTAAAATTAGGGTTGATTTTAGTTGGCCATTGTTAATTGTTGCAGTAGGTAATAAAAAGTTAATGTGGGTAGTATCGCTATCATAATTCACGGTAAAATTTTTGATATCCATATCATCGGGCACCTTATCCAATGTTTGGTGTAAAAGTTTGTAACCTAGTTCGGCAAGGTTAAGTTTGGTTTTTTTTAAGGTATCGGTAGGTTTTTTCTTTAATAAAAAATCGTAGTTGGTAAGGCTATCTTTTTTTATGAGGCTAATTTTAGAATCATATACATTTAGTTTTCCAATTTTAACATCGCCCCAAATTAAGGGTAATAGTTTAATGCTTATGCTTGCCTCGTTTATATTTGCAAGGGTATCCCGCCCCAGCGGTACAATAGAAATACCCGAAAACTTTACAGTACTAAGCCCTGTAAAACCTGCTTGCCCAATTTTAACTTTTAATTGATAATTACTTTTTGCCTTTGCAACTGCTTTATTTATAGCAGTTTTTAAAAAAGCATCGCGTTTAGCAAATAAAACCCATATACCAGTTGAAACCAATACTACTAGGGTAAATAATGCAAATAGTAAACTTTTTTTTAACCGCTTATTTAGCTGCATTTTTTTTAATTATTTTTTTGGGATTTTTATTTATAACATCTTAATCACACAAATAGTATTTTTAAGCAAACAAAGATTAAACAATACTATTAATAATTAACGGTTTTAGTAATTTTGATTTTAAAATAATTTAGATGTTTAGCAACGAGCAAGTATTAGCAGCCTTAAAAAACGTAGAAGATCCCGACTTAAAAAAAGATTTGGTGACTTTAGGTATGATTGAGGATTTAAAAATTGATGGACTAAAAGTTAGTTTTTCGGTGGTTTTAACAACACCGGCTTGCCCAATGAAGGCAATGTTAGAAAACGCTTGTAGAAATGCCATAAAACATTTTGTAAGTGCCGATGCCGAAATTGCCATAAACATGACCAGCCGAGTAACCACACCAAAACAGCAACTAAACAGCAATATAAAAAATATTATTGCAGTAGCATCGGGTAAAGGTGGGGTTGGCAAATCAACGGTAGCAGCAAATTTAGCTTTAGGCTTAAGTTTAAACGGCGCAAAAGTGGGTTTGATAGATGCCGATATTTACGGTCCATCAATCCCAATTATGTTTGGGTTAGAAGGCGCCAAGCCACAAGCTAGCGAAGTAGATGGCAAAACACGTATATCGCCAATAGAAAAATATGGTATTAAATTGCTTTCGATGGGATTTTTTACCGACCCAAATCAGCCTGTGCCATGGCGTGGACCAATGGTATCAACCGCTGTAAAACAACTATTTAACGATGCAGACTGGGGCGAATTAGATTATTTAGTAGTTGATTTACCCCCAGGTACTGGCGATATACACATTACCGTAACGCAAAGTTTCCCAATTGCAGGTGCAGTTATGGTTACAACGCCGCAAAATGTTGCCCTTGCCGATGCTAAAAAAGGATTGGGTATGTTTTTAATGGAAGCTATAAATGTGCCTATTTTGGGTGTTATAGAAAATATGGCCTACTTTACCCCAGCCGAACTACCCAACAATAAATATTATATTTTTGGTAAAGATGGTGGTAAAACACTGGCAAGCACTTATAATGTACCCTTTTTAGGTGAAATACCTTTGGTAAAAAGTATTAGTGATGCTGGGGATAATGGCCAACCAGTAATTTTAGAAACCGATAATTTACTATCGCCCGTTTTTATGGAACTGGCACAAAAAGTTGCGCAGCAGGTTGCTATTAGGAATGCGGGGGGGAAGTAAATTTATTAAAAACTAATCAACCAAATAAAACGTTTATAAAAAAAGTAAAACTATTACCTCAAATATTAATACATTTGATTAAGAAATGAAAAACCGTTTACACCTACTAACTATAATTTTAACCCTTGGCTTTTTTTTATTGCCTAAGGTAAATTATGCGTGTACAACAAAATCAGAAAAAAGTTGCTGTAAAAAACAAATGCAGGCAAAAACCGAAAAAAAAAGCTGTTGTAATCATAAACAAACCAGTAAAAAAAACAATTGCGGGGGCAAATGTGGCCATTCAAACTGCACCGCACCAGTTGTTAGTTTAAGTATTATACTCCCAAACGAAAACGAATTTAAAAGCAATAATTTTATTGTTTCTGTTGAAAAACAAAAAATAGTTTACAACCAAACCTACCTTTCTTCGGGTTTTATTACCATTTGGTCTCCACCAAATATAGGCTAAAAATAGTATTACAAGCCATAGGTACGCTTTAACGCAAACAATTTCTTGTTTTCAGAATCACTTATTTTAACAACAATTTAATTTTTTTATAATGAAATCAATAACAAAAATATTGGTAGCAATTATTGTATTGCTATCGTTTACAAGCACTTACGCACAAATTAAAAATGCTAAAACCGAAACTATAAAAGTTTATGGCAACTGCGATATGTGTAAAAACACTATTGAAAAAGCAGGTAATTTTAAAAACATTGCCAAAGTGGATTGGAATGTAGACACAAAAATGGCTACCCTAACCTACGATGAAAGTAAAACAGATAAAAATGAAATTTTAAAACGCATTGCATTATCTGGTTACGATAGCGATAGTTATCTGGCACCCGATAATGTGTATTCAAATTTACCAGGCTGTTGCCAATATGAAAGAACTGCAAAAATACCTTTACCATCACTCACGAAAACCGAAGTAGCAAAGGAAGAAAACAATAACTCAATAAGCCAAGCAGAAACACCGAAAGTTGAGGAAAAAAACCAACTAAAGCCAGTATTCGATAATTATTTTGCCCTAAAAAATGCGTTGGTAAAAACAGATGGAAATGCAGCATCTACTAACGCAATTGCACTTCTTAAGGCAATTAACGCGGTAGAAATGGAAAAATTAAAAACTAAGGAACATTTAGTGTGGATGAAAATTTTGAAAGATTTGGTTGTTGATGCGGGGTATATTGCTAGCACTAAAATTGTAAAAGAACAAAGAGATTATTTTGATACACTTTCAAAAAACATATACGATTTAATTAAAGTTTCGAATTCTGAAACTCCTATTTATTACCAAAATTGCCCAATGGCAAACAACGGCAAAGGTGCCAATTGGTTAAGTAAGGAGAGCGCTATTAAAAACCCATATTATGGTTCTATGATGTTAACTTGTGGTAGTACCATAGAAAAATTACAATAATGAAATTGTATATAAAAAATATGGTGTGCAACAGATGCAAAATGGCCGTAAAAGCCGAGTTAGATAAACTCGGCTTTCATACCATTGCAGTTAATTTAGGTTTTGCAGAAATTGAAGAAAATAGTCTCGAAAACCAAAAAGAAACATTAGAAAATCGATTTAAAACACTTGGTTTTGAGTTATTGGATGATAAAATAAGTAAAACCGTTGAGCGGATTAAAAATTTAATTATTGATTTAGTTCATCACCAAACCACAACATTAAAAACTAATTTATCAAACTATTTGGCTGATGATTTAATGCAAGATTACCACACCATTAGCAACCTTTTTTCGGAAGTGGAAGGCACTACAATCGAAAAATATTTTATTAATCAAAAAACCGAAAAAATTAAGGAACTATTAATCTATGATGAATTAACCTTAAACGAAATTTCTTTTCAACTCCATTACAGCAGTGTTGCACATTTAAGTAACCAGTTTAAAAAAGTTACGGGCTTTTCGCCAAGCTATTTTAAGCAACTTAATAAAAGGGAGAGAAAGGAACTAGACGAGATATAAATTTTGCAAATTATTTACCAAATTGTGTAACACGCTTTTTAAATTATTAATCAAATTTGTATGGTAGAAATTAATCTACAATTAAACATGATGAAAAATGAAAAAAGTATTTTTAAGCATTGTAGCATTATTTGTAACTAGCACCGTTTTATTTGCATCGGCAGGAAACCAAAAAAGTTGTTGTAAAGAGGGTAGTGCATGTTGCGCAGTAAAAGCACCATGTTGCACAGCAAAATAATTAAATATTTTATTTTGTGTTTTTTATAGAGTGTGGCTGCAAAGTTGCACTCTATTTATTTTTATATCCTACCTAAAATGAAACATACCTATAAACTTACCGGAATTACTTGTGGAGGTTGCGAAGCCCACGTAAAAGCGGCTTTAGCTACTGTAAAGTACGTTACTAAAGTAGAAGTTTCAAAAGCTGAAAATTCGGCTACTATTACAATGGATGAACACATTGCTTTAACTGATTTGCAAAAAGTTTTAGCTCCCAAATATCAAATTTCAGCTGCTGATAATGTTGTAAATGATAATGTTGTAAAAAATGATTGCTGTTCAAATCATCCTAAAGAAATACAAAAAACCCCCACAACAGCTGGAAAATTTTATTGCCCCATGGATTGCGAAGGCGACAAGGTATATGATAAAGCTGGCGATTGCCCAGTTTGTGGTATGCCTTTAGTACGCGAACAACTCCCCCTTCGGGTGGGTGGATTCACCTGCCCAATGCATCCCGAAATTATGGAGGATAAACCAGGTGCTTGCCCAATTTGTGGGATGGATTTAGTGCTGATGAATCCAAGTGATTCCGAAGATCAGAAAACCTATAAAGATTTAGCAAAAAAAATGTTAATCGCTGTAATATTTACGGTTCCCATTTTTGCAATTGCAATGATTGAGATGGCACACAATAACCCTTTATTAAAATTAATGGATGCGGGTAAATGGAATTGGGTACAGCTTATTTTATCAATACCTGTTGTTTTTTACTCGGGTTGGATGTTTTTTATACGAGCTTGGAAATCAATAATTACCTGGAATTTGAATATGTTTACCCTTATAGGTATTGGTACAGGTGTAGCATTTTTATTCAGTTTAGTAGGGATGTTTTTCCCAGATATTTTTCCAAACGAATTTAAAACTGAACATGGTACTGTACATCTCTACTTCGAGGCTACTACCGTTATTCTAACTTTAGTATTATTAGGGCAGTTAATGGAAGCCCGAGCACACAGTCAAACTAGTGGTGCAATTAAAGAATTACTAAAACTTGCACCAACCGAAGCTACATTAGTTATAGATGGTGGCGATAAAGTAATATCTATTCACGATATTAAAAAAGGTGATTTATTGCGGGTAAAACCTGGAGATAAAATTCCCGTCGACGGAAAAATTACTGATGGCGAAAGTAGTATTGATGAAGCCATGATTACTGGCGAACCCATACCGGTTGATAAAAAGAAAGACGATAAGGTAATTGCCGGAACCATAAATGGCAACAAATCGTTTGTAATGATTGCCGAAAAAGTAGGTTCCGAAACTTTGCTTTCGCAGATAGTTAAAATGGTAAACGATGCCAGTAGATCTAAAGCACCCATCCAAAAACTAGCCGATAGTATTTCGAAATATTTTGTACCTATTGTTGTCATCATTTCGATTATAACATTTATTATTTGGGCAAAATTTGGGCCAGAACCGGCACTGGTTTACGGTTTTATAAATGCAATTGCGGTTTTAATAATTGCATGCCCATGTGCTTTGGGTTTGGCTACGCCCATGTCGGTTATGGTAGGAGTTGGTAAAGGAGCGCAATCGGGGGTGTTAATAAAAAATGCTGAAGCATTAGAAAATATGAATAAAGTAAATGTTTTAATAACCGATAAAACAGGAACAATTACTGAAGGAAAACCATCAGTCGAAAAAATATTTTCATCTAATAAAGAAGAAGATAATCTGTTACAAAACATCGCCTCTTTAAATCAATACAGCGAACACCCATTGGCGCAAGCAGTTGTAAATTTTGCCAAAACAAAAAATATTTCACTAATAGAAGTTAAAGATTTTGAAGCCGTTGCAGGAAAAGGAGTTACAGGTACAGTAGCCAACAAAAAAACAGCATTAGGCAATAAAAAACTAATGGAACAGGTAAAAGCAAAAGTTTATGATGATTTAGAAAACAAAATTATTGCCGAGCAAAAACTAGGTAAAACGGTTTCCTATATCGCAATAGATGGTATTGCTTTGGGATTTGTTGCCATTACAGATGCTATAAAACCATCGAGTAAAGCGGCCATACAAGAACTAATGCGTCAAGGTGTTGAAGTTATTATGCTTACGGGCGATAATATTAATACAGCCAAAGCAGTAGCAGATGAACTCAATTTGTCGTCGTTTAAAGCCGGTTGCTTACCCGAAGATAAATTAAACGAAATAAAACGCTTACAAGCCGAAGGTAAAATTGTAGCCATGGCTGGCGATGGCATAAACGACGCACCAGCTTTGGCTCAAGCCGATATTGGAATTGCAATGGGAACCGGAACCGATGTAGCCATTGAAAGTGCTAAAATTACTTTAGTAAAAGGCGATTTACAAGGAATTGTTAAAGCAAAAAACTTAAGCCACGCGGTAATGCGAAATATTAAGCAAAACTTATTCTTTGCTTTCTTCTACAATGTTTTAGGTGTGCCAATTGCGGCAGGGGTTTTGTACCCATTTATGGGGATATTACTTTCGCCTATAATTGCAGCTTTGGCAATGAGTTTTAGCTCGGTTTCGGTAATATTAAACGCATTGCGATTACGAAGTTTAAAGCTATAAAAATAAAAATCGAGCAACAGCGAAACTGAAGACTGGGCAACAGCAGCACTGAAGAGAAAATATAACAAACATTTTATGAAAATTCAAAAATTAATTTCTGCAAAAATTGCTTCATTATTAACCTTGTTAGTTCTGGTTATTATCTTAAGTGCCAATGCACAAACCGTTAAAAAAGAAACAATGATGAAAGATTGTTGTATGATGAAAAACGGAAAAATGATGGTGATGAAAAACGGTAAAACAATGCCTATGGAGAAAAACATGAAAATGAAAAACGGTACTACCTGTATGACCAATGGCGAATGTACCATGAAAAATGGTAAAAAAATGATGATGAAAAATGGTGAATGTATGGATATGAGCGGTAAAATGTGTACAGATAAAATGGGGGAAATGGAAACTAAAAAATCAAAAAAATTAGAAGCTGCTCTTTATACTTGCCCAATGCACCCAGAAGTAATTGGTGTAAAGGGGGATAAATGTCCTAAATGTGGTATGGATTTAGAAAAAAAAGCTTAATTAAAAATGTGTAAACAATTTAAATTGTTTACACGTTTTAAAAAAGAAAAATAGATGGTAATTAAATTTACAGACGCTTTTTTTACGAGCAAAGAG
>JAYULE010000116.1:0-3148 GCA_043763845.1 Sphingobacteriales bacterium | reverse complement strand
TTTAGGCAATAAAGCGGTAAACTCTAGAGCTTATGTTTCTAAGTTTAACTTTAACGGAGCCGACCAGCAAAAGAAAGTTGCCGTACTATCGGGCGGCGAACGTAACCGGGTGCATTTGGCCATTACATTAAAAGAAGGCTCGAATGTTTTATTACTGGATGAGCCCACCAACGACATTGATGTGAACACTTTACGGGCTTTAGAAGAAGCTTTAGAAGATTTTGGCGGTTGTGCAGTAGTTATTAGCCACGACAGGTGGTTTTTAGACCGTATTTGTACGCATATTTTAGCCTTTGAAGGCGATAGCGTAGTTTACTTCTTTGAAGGCAATTATTCGGATTATGAAGAAAACCGTAAAAAACGTTTGGGGGATGTTGCTCCTAAAAGAATTAAGTATAGGAAGATTGAGGGGTAGTTGGGGGTTTTAACCCTATAAGGTTTTTAAAACCTTATAGGGTTGGTTAATAGGTTTAAAATTAATAATGTATGCCTAAAATTTGTAGATTTGTATTGTTTTGTTACCTATATTTGTTTAAAATTAAAAAGATGCAAACAGTTACCATAGATATCATTAACAATAAAGTTTTTAAACTTTTGCAAGATTTAGAACTGTTACAACTTATTAGGTTGCGTACAGATAAACCAACCTCTGCACCTGTAAATGAATGGGCAACAAAATACAAAGGGGCAATGAGCAAACAACCCATAACGGATATTGACGAGCAAGTAAGGCAACTGCGCAACGAATGGGATTAAATTATCTTTGGGACACCAACACAGCTATTTATTATTTACAACAACAGTTTCCTGCCAATGCAGAAAAATTTATAGACACTATTCTATTAACCAATAATCCAGTAATATCGGCCATAACAGAAATAGAATTGCTTTGTTGGAAAACTACCACCGAAAAAGATTTACAAATATTACATAGCTTCATTTACGATGCTACCGATATAGAGTTAGAACAAGCCATTAAAATAAAAACTGCCGAACCACGTAAAGCGTATAAAATAAAAATACCTGATGCTATTATAGCAGCAACCGCCATTGTTCATAACCTTACCCTTATTACAAGCGATAGCGATTTTAATAATATTGCCGGCTTACAAGTGTTTAATCCCTATAGTATGTAACCAATCTAAGACCTTCAATAATGGGTCTTTATTGGCTGTAAAAATTTGCACCCATATTTTAGCCTTTGAAGGCGATTATGTATTGTACTTTTTTGAAGGCAATTACTGGGATTAAGAGGAGAATAGAAAGAAGCGACAGTGCGATGTATCACCTAAAAGGATTAAGTATAGGAAGATTGAGGGGTAGGGGCGGATTTTAACCTATAAGGTTTTTAAAACCTTATAGGTTTGGTTTGCATTGATACGTTTCCACGCCCTCAAAAATCCTTCTCCTAACGCCCCATTCTATTTAACCAAATGGGCTAATTACCTACCACAATTATTTTATATTTGCACAAAAACAAACTTATGGAAAACAAAAAAGTTGCGCTACTGATTTTAGATGGTTGGGGTTTTGGTAAAAACGATGCTTCAAATGCGGTTTTAGCTGCAAATACCCCCTTTTTTGATTATTGCTTAGCCAATTATCCAAATTCTAAATTAGAGGCTTCGGGCGAGTTTGTAGGTTTACCCGCTGGGCAAATGGGCAACTCGGAAGTGGGGCACATGAATTTAGGCGCCGGCCGAGTAGTTTACCAAGAACTTGGCCGCATAAATAAAGCGGTTGCCGATGGCGATTTTAACACCAACTCTGTTTTACAAAACGCATTTAACTACGCAAAAGCCAACAATAAAAAAGTGCATTTTATGGGCTTATTGTCCGATGGGGGCGTACACTCGCATACTTCTCACTTAAAAGGATTATGCCAAGCAGCAATTAATGCGGGCTTACAAAAAATATATATTCACGCTTTTTTAGATGGTCGCGATACCGACCCAAACTCGGGTTTAGGCTATATTGAAGATTTGCAAAATTACATACAAAACACACCTGTGAAAATTGCCACTGCCATTGGCCGTTATTACGCAATGGACCGAGACAACCGTTGGGAGCGTGTAAAATTAGCTTACGATGTGATGGTGAAAGGTGCAGGAGAAATCAGTGCCAACTTAATAGAATCCATAAAAGCATCCTACCAAAACAACATAACCGACGAATTTATAAAACCCATATTAGCAGATGCAAATGGTTTAATTGAAGATTGCGATGTATTAATTTGTTTTAATTTTAGAACCGACCGTGGCCGCGAGATTTCGATTGCGTTAACCCAAAAAGATTTTCCTGAATACGAAATGAAGAAACTAAATCTTCATTACACCACCATGACTAGCTACGACGAAACTTTTAACAACGTTAGTGTGGTTTTTACCAAAGACGATTTAGAAAATACTTTAGGTGAGATATTAGAACAAAACCACAAAAATCAAATTCGTATTGCCGAAACCGAAAAATACCCACATGTAACTTTCTTCTTCTCGGGCGGCCGAGAAAAAGAATTTGAAAACGAAAAACGTTTAATGATACCATCGCCAAAGGTGGCTACTTACGATTTACAACCCGAAATGAGTGCTGCCGGAATTAGAGATGCCATTATTCCCGAGCTTGAAAAAGGCTGGGCCGATTTTATTTGTCTAAATTTTGCAAACCCCGATATGGTAGGCCACACAGGTGTTTTTAACGCCGTTGTTAAAGCCGTTGAAACCGTTGATGCTTGTGCAAAAGCAGTTGTAGAAGCTGGGCAAAAAAATGGTTACTCGTTTATTATTATTGCCGACCATGGCAATGCCGATTTTATGCTAAACGCCGATGGTAGCCCAAACACTGCACACACCACTAATTTAGTACCTTGTATTTTAATTGATAACGATTATAAAACCATTAAAGATGGTAAACTGGGCGATATTGCACCCACTATTTTAAAAATTATGAGCCTTGCAACACCCGCACAAATGAATGGTAATGTATTGGTTTAAATGAAATTACGCAACTTTTTTATGATGATGGTTTTAGTTTCCCTTTGCGGGGGATGCTTTAATAGTGCAACAAAAAAACAAAAACGTGAAATTTATTATTTCGATTTACAAACTTTTTTTGAGGACGAAATAGTTCGATTAAATAAAGCAAATGTTAA
>JAYULE010000115.1:0-3154 GCA_043763845.1 Sphingobacteriales bacterium | reverse complement strand
CAATCATTAAACCCGGATTGGTGCAAAACTGCCCCATACTGCCCGTGATTGATGCCGAAAACTGTGTAGCCAATTTTGCGGCATTTTCTTTTAATGTTTCGGGTAAAAATACCACTGGGTTAACACTGCCCATTTCCGAAAAAACGGGAATAGGGTGTTTGCGTTGCGCCGAATAATCGAACAATGCTTTGCCGCCAACATACGAACCCGTAAAACCTACAGCCGCTGTTGCGGGATGCTGTACCAATGCTTTACCAACATCAAACGATGAGCTGTGTATGTGCATAAAAATATTGGGTGGCATATCGCAAATTTCAATCGCTATTTTAATAGCTTCGAATACCATTTGCGATGTTTGTGCATGTGCTGGGTGTGCTTTTACAACCACACTACACCCTGCTGCCAAGGCACTTGCGGTATCGCCACCTGCGGTAGAGTAGGCGAAAGGGAAATTACTTGCTCCAAAAACTACTATTGGCCCTAACGGAAACAACATTTTACGAATATCGGGTTTGGGTATTGGCAATCTATCGGGTTGCGCTGTGTCAATACTGGCATCAACCCAACTGCCTTCGCGTAACATAGTGGCAAACATTCGTAAACCGTTTGTGGTACGGTCTTTTTCGCCTTTTAACCTTGGGTAAGGTAAGTTGGTTTCGCTGCTCGCAAGATTTATTAAATCGTCGCCTAAAATATCTATTTGGTTGGCCACTTCATCTAAAAAAACAGCTTTTTGTTTGCCTGTTTGGTTTTGGTAAGCTTGGTATGCGGCTAAAGATAGCTGCATTATTTCATCAATATCTTCGGTTTGGGTTTCGGTATAAATGATTTGCATATTACTTATAAAACTTGCTTTAAAAGTGGAGCGTAAGTATCAGTACGGCGGTCTCTTAAAAAATGAAGTAACTCTCTTGCTTCTTTAATTTTTGTAAAATCGCAATCGGCATACAAAATATTTTCTTGATCGTTAGCTTCGGCTATAAGTGTACCAAAAGGGTCGCTTATAAAGCTTTTGCCATAAAAAGTCATTTCATCTTCGATACCTACACGGTTAGGTGCAGCAACAAAAACCCCGTTTGTGATGCTATGGCTACGTATTACGGTTTTCCAAGCATCGGCACTGCTGTATTCTGGTCTATCAGGCTCAGTACCAATTGCCGATGGGTAAAATAAAATATTAGCACCTTGTAAAGCAAAAATTCGAGCCACTTCGGGAAACCATTCATCCCAACAAATGCCAACAGCGATACGGCCAAATTTGGTATCGAAAACTGGATAACCTAAATCGCCTGGGGTAAAGTAATATTTTTCGTGGTATTGTGGCCCGTCTGGAATATGGTTTTTACGGTATTTTCCCAAATAATCGCCATTGGCATCATAAATTAAAACAGTATTAAAATATAATCCCGGTAGGGCTTCTTCGTAAATAGGAACAATTAAAACAATGGCTAATTCTTTTGCCAAAGCTTGTAGTTTTGAGGTACCAGAATCGCCAATTT
This sequence comes from Sphingobacteriales bacterium, assembly GCA_043763845.1. Taxonomy (GTDB): domain Bacteria; phylum Bacteroidota; class Bacteroidia; order Sphingobacteriales; family Sphingobacteriaceae; genus Pseudopedobacter. Next base: position 1,655 of record JAYULE010000115.1, on the reverse strand, counting down.
TTTGTGCGTATTTATAGTTTTCTACCTTTACATTTTGCGCAAAATAAACTGCATTATACAGCTCTTGAAGGCAAACAATTTGTGCACCATTGTTGGCCGCTTCTTTAATTTTTTCGATGGTTTTTGCTTCATTTTCTGCAACATTAGTGCTACAAGTAAGTTGCAAAATGGCTATGCGTACGTTATTTGTCATATATATTATTTTTTAAAAGCTTTAGGTTCGTTAATGGTTATACAATGCATACCGCCGCCGCCAAGGTTTACGGCTAGGGTGTTTATGGATATTATTTTTTTATCGGGAAAAGCATTTTGAATAATATTAAATGCCTCTTCGTCTCGTTTTTTAATTTCGTTAGATAAACCTGGTTGCCAATATTTAGCCATTAAAACTACCTTGTTGGCAATTAAAAAATTAAGGTAGCTGGCGGCTGCAATTACATCTATTGTTTTTCCTTGTGGGAATTTACTACCATCTGTAAAAGTTAGTTGGCTTAAAACATCATACACGCCATCGCCTGGTTGTAAAGTGTTTAGCACAGGATATGGCATAGGAACTTTAATAATTTTAAAGGGTTTACCATCTTGGTCGGTAGCATTTTTAAGGATATTAAAATTTACTTCCATCCGTTTTTGCGATTCTATTTCTACTCCACTTGTTCTATCCTCGGGTTTAACCCAAGCTAATAAAATAGTGCTATCGTTCACAAATCGGGCAAACTCATCTACATGACCGTTGGTGGTTAATACGGTATAAAACATTTTTTTAGCGGGGCCTTCTATTTTCCCAAAGGTGGAGTTATCATCGTCTCTTACACCCTGTTTTAGCCAAATAATTTTAGTTACACCTAAAACTCGTTTAAATTCCTTGGCAATTTCATCTAAAGTTTGGCCTGGGTTACGGTGTTTTTCTACAGCTTCAACCAATAAAAGTGTGCCTTTGCTGTTTACTTCGTGGTCTCCACCTTCGGTTACAATGTTTGTTGATATTATTGGTATTTTGTAATAATTAGCAATTGCTTCGTCTAGTTTTTCGTCTGTTTTGGCTTCGGCACTGCTGGTATCGTTGTAACCCCAAGTGTTAAACATAAAATCGGCCATTGCTTTTTCACCTTTATCATTTACCAAAAAAGATGGCCCAAAATCTCTAGCCCAAAACTCTCTATATGGAAACTTTAATAGGGTAACTGTGTTGCTTTTTAACAAGTTTGCTGGTAGAATGTTTTTTGCCAAAGCCTCAATGCTATCGTTGGGAACAACAAATTTAATTTTAGTGTAAGGTGCTAGGGCTTGTATAATTTGTAAGGTAACTGCAGTGATAGATTCGCTTTTTTTATGTGTAACCTGCGGGTACAATAACCAAACAGCTTCGGTAGGTTCGTATTCGGCAGCTTGCCTAAAATTATTTTCGACGTTTTTTTTGGTGGGATTCTGGCAGGATAACACGTAAAATGCAATAGTTAATAGGAAGATGGTGTTTTTCATATGTTGTAATTTAATACAATTTAATTATTATTTATTTTCAAATCCAAATTTTTCTAAAAACTCATTGTATTCTTCTTCAAAACTCTTTTTTAAATGATGTTGTTTTTGATTTTTTATGTATTGATATACTTTTTCTTGTTGCGATTCGCTTACAGAATAGGCAGCATAACCTG
>JAYULE010000114.1:0-3251 GCA_043763845.1 Sphingobacteriales bacterium | reverse complement strand
AATTTGATATTCCCGACCGTGGGTTTTCTATTCGTTTCGATGCTGATTTAGATATGCGTATGGACCAATCATCCAGTTTAACTGCTAAAGAAATTATAAACACTTATGCCGAAGAAGATTTGCACAAAATTTTTGGTATGTACGGCGAAATTCAAAACGCAAAATCGTTAGCCAAAACCATTGTAACGGCAAGATTAAACCAAACTATTACCACAGTTAACCAACTAAAATCCGCCATAAGCGCATTAATACCTAAACAAAAAGAAAACAAATATTTAGCCCAAGTTTTTCAGGCTTTGCGTATAGAAGTTAACCAAGAAATGGAGGCTTTACGTGTTTTTTTAGAGCAAACTATTGAGGTTTTAAAACCTGGTGGGCGGTTGGTAATAATGTCGTACCACTCGTTAGAAGATAGGTTGGTAAAAAATTTTATGGCCAAAGGCAAGTTTAGTGGTGAAATAGAAAAGGATTTTTTTGGAAACGATATAAAACCATTCGATGTAATTACTCGAAAACTGGTAACTGCAACCGAACAAGAAATAGAAACTAACAACCGAGCCCGTAGTGCAAGGTTACGCATTGCTGTAAAACGATGAGCAACCAGTTTAAAAGTAAAATAGAAGAAATTACGGAAGAAAACGAAGCCGTTTTTGAGCCTAAATTAAAAAGTAAATCAAGTTTTGATTTACCTTCCAATAACTTTTTTCAGTTGCTTTTTGTGAAAGGTGTAGTATCTAAAGAAGCCGCTACCGATGCGCTTCCTTTTATATTATTTCTGTCGTTTTTAGCCTTAATTTATATTGGCAACCGCCATTCGGCCGAGAACAACATACGTGAAATTGATAAATTGAGTAAAGAAGTTAAAGAGCTAAACTGGGATTTTAAGACTCTTAAAGCCGATTTGATGTTTAAAAGCAAACAAACCGAAGTAGTAAGCCGAGTAGATACTTTATTGCAGTTAAAAGTACCCGTTACACCGCCAATAAAAATTGTTGTTGCCCCAAATGAATATTAGAACTAACATATTATTAAGGGTTTATGCTGCATTTGGCATCATTTTGCTTTTTGGTTGCGCTGTGGTGGCCAAATTGGTTCACGTACAAGTTGTGCAGGGGCCAAAATATAGGGATATGGCAAAAAGTTTTAGCACTAAATATATTGAGGTTGAAGCATCCCGAGGTAATATTTATGCTATTGATGGCAGTCTGTTAGCTACCTCGGTACCGCAATACGAAGTGCGTATGGATTTATTAGCCGGCGGAATTGAAGACGATAAAGTTTTTTACGATAAAGTAGATTCGTTAGGTTATGCTTTAGCCCAGTTTTTTAAAGATAAAACAGCTAGAGATTATACCCGAAAATTACGTAATGCTAGGCAAGATAAGCAACGCTACTTTTTAATAAAACGAAACATTACTTATCAGGATTTAAAAGCATTAAAAAAGTTTCCGATTTTTAATTTAGGACGATATAAGGGTGGGATGATAACCATTCAACAAAACAAACGCATTTTACCATTTAGAGATTTAGCAGCCCGTACTATTGGCTACAAAAACGAAAATGTTAAAAACGGTGTAGGTTTAGAGGGTGCTTACGGCCAGTACATTAACGGCGAAAGTGGTAAACGTTTGGTGCAGCGCATATCGGGCGGAGTGTGGATGCCCGTAAATGAAGAAGACGAAATTGCGCCTAAAGAAGGTGCCGATATTATTAGTACCATTGATATTAACATACAAGATTTAGCCCAAAACGCCTTACAAAAACAACTGATAAAAAGCAAAGCCCACCACGGTGCGGTAATAGTTATGGAGGTTGCCACAGGCGAAATTAGAGCCGTAGCAAACTATACAAAAGTAACCGAAGGGGTTTATAAAGAACAATTTAATTATGCCATTGCGGGTAACCAAGACCCTGGTTCTACTTTTAAACTGGCATCGTACATGGCTTTGTTAGAAGATAAATTGGTTGATACAAATACCCTTATTGGAACAGGTACCTACAAAATACCGGGCAAAATAATTACCGACTCTCACGGAAGTATAGGTGTGGTAACCGTTAAAAAAGCTTTCGAGCAATCATCAAACGCAGCCATTGCTAAATTAATAAATACCAATTATAGTTACAGGCAATCTAAATTTACTAACCATTTGTACAATTGGCATTTAAACGACAAACTGGGTTTGCAAATTCCTGGCGAAGCCGAGCCAGTAGTTAAAAACCCTAAAAATACCAGCTGGAATAAAAACATGACGCTGTCACAAATGGCCTACGGTTACGAAATGCAGCTAACACCTCTTAAAATGCTATCGTTTTACAATGCCGTTGCCAATAACGGAAACTACATCTCTCCCATTTTTGTGAAAGAAATTAGGCGTTTAGGAAAAACAATCGAAACTTTTAAATCCCGAGAAATTAATGATAAAATATGCTCGGATGTTACTTTAAGCAAAATTAAAGCAATGTTAGAAGGTGTAGTAACCGAAGGTAGCGGTAAGCAAATTGTGTATAACCCATTGTACAATATTGCAGGCAAAACAGGTACAGCCCAAGTGGCCGATGGCAATAAAGGTTACAAAGCTAATAAGCAATATCAAGCATCTTTTGTAGGCTATTTTCCGGCAGAAAAACCCAAATATTCTATGATTGTGGTAATTAACGACCCTAAAGGTTTGTATTATGGCGCCTTGGTCTCGGGGCCAGTTTTTAGAGAAGTAGCCGACCATATTTTTGCAAGCGATTTAGATATGCTTAACTACGCAAAAATTAAACAAATACCCGAAAACCATATTATACCCAAAGCTAAACAAGGTTATAACAAAGCAAACAATATGGTTTATAACAGTTTTGGCGTCAAAACAAAATTAGCAACACTAAGTACCGATGATGTAGATAGCAACAGTGGTATTGCCTATAAAGAAATTGTTAAACGTAGGGGAATAGTACCAAATGTTACTGGTATGGGATTAAAAGACGCTTTATATGTACTAGGAAATTCGGGTTTAAAACCAATTATTAATGGAAGCGGCCAAGTTATTAACCAATCTATTTTGGCGGGTACAACCATAATTAAAGGAACTAAAATTTTAATAGCACTACAATAAAATGAGTTTATTAAAAGATATATTGTACGGCGTGGCCTTAGAGCAAGTAATTGGAACAACCGATTTGCTAGTTAAAAGTCTGCATTTCGATTCGAGAGAAGTTAATGCAAACTCGCTTTTTATAGCTATTGATGGTACGCAAACCAATGG
>JAYULE010000113.1:0-47781 GCA_043763845.1 Sphingobacteriales bacterium | reverse complement strand
AGGTACAAGGTTTTGCGCAATTTTATCGCTGTTTAAATAATCTAAAATTAATAATCCATCTTTCTTTAGCGATTTTTTAAAACTTTTTAATGCTTTAATATGGTCGTTATCGGTATTAAAATATCCAAAACTGGTAAATAAGTTAAAAGCGTAATCAAAATAGTTAATGTAAAAAAGGTTACGCATATCTTGCACAAAAAACTCAAGTTTAGGGTTTTCGTATTTTTTAGCAAAGCGGATGCTAGCGTAAGATAAATCGGTACCTATAACATCAAAACCCTTTTTGTTTAAATAAACTGCATGTCGGCCTTTACCACAAGCAATATCCAACATTTTAGCATCGTTTGCAGGTTTTAAAAACTCGCATAGTTTATCAATAAAAAATTCGGCTTCGGCTTCGTTTCTGGTATTGTATAAAATATGATAATAGGGGCTATTAAACCACAATTGAAACCAGTTTTTTTCTATTTCCATTTTTTAATATACCGCAAATATAGTTAATTATGGCTTTTATAATGGCAGTCAAAACAGTTCGTGTAACTAATTATTTACTTATTTTAAATTTAAATAATAATTAATAGAATAAAAAAATAATATTTTAGGTTAATCTAAAAATTATATTTGTATGTTTGAAAAAAATAAATAATTGATGAAAAAAATATTACTTTTAGCAGGTATAATGTTTTTAATTGCAAGTACAAGCTTTACCCAAACTGCAAGTATTTCTGGTAAAATAATATCCGAAGGTAAAGCAATTGAGTATGCATCTATAAGTTTGAAAACAACAAATTTTGGTACAATTACAAATAAGCAAGGTTTTTATAAAATTAATAAGGTGCCAACTGGAAAATATATTGTACAGGTAACTTGCATTGGATTTAGCAAGGTAGAAAAAGTAATAACTTTAAAAAATGAAGAAGTTGTTACCATAAATTTTGATCTCACAAATTACGAAAACCAGTTAAACGATGTAGTAGTTACTGGCACTTTAAAAGAAGTTAGCCGTTTAGAAAGCCCAGTACCCGTTGAAGTTTATACACCTACTTTTTTCAAAAAAAATCCTACCCCAAGTATATATGAAGCTTTGCAAAATGTAAATGGGGTGCGGCCACAACTAAATTGTGCGGTATGTAATACGGGCGATATCCATATTAATGGCTTAGAAGGCCCTTACACTATGGTTTTAATTGATGGGATGCCTATAGTAAGTAGCCTTTCTACGGTTTATGGTTTATCGGGAATTCCAAACTCGTTGGTAGAGCGTATTGAAGTTGTAAAAGGTCCAGCATCATCTCTTTACGGTAGCGAAGCCGTAGGTGGTTTAATAAATATTATTACCAAAAAACCACAAAATGCACCCTTATTTTCGGCCGATTTGTTTGGCACAAGCTGGCAAGAGTACAATGCCGATATAAGTTTTAAAGCCAATGCAGGCAAAAAAGCATCGGTGCTTACTGGTGTAAATTATTTTAATTATAACAACCGAGTTGACAATAACAACGATAATTTTACCGATGTAACCTTACAAAATAGGATTTCAGTTTTCCAGAAATGGAACCTAGACCGTAAAGAAAATCGAGTTTTTAGTCTAGCTGCTCGCTATATGTACGAAAATCGCTGGGGCGGAGATATGCGCTGGAATACAAGTTTTAGGGGCGGAGACCAAATTTATGGCGAAAGCATTTATACCAAACGTTGGGAACTATTAGGCAATTACCAGTTGCCCACGGTAGAAAAACTGATGCTTTCGTTTTCGTACAACAACCATAACCAAGATAGTCGCTATGGCACAACAATTTACAATGCACAACAAAATATTGCTTTTGGCCAATTAACTTGGGATAAAAAAATTGGGCGAAACGATTTATTATTTGGTACCGCTTTACGCTATACTTTTTACGACGATAATTCGCCTGCAACCGCAACCGCCGATTTATTAAACCCACAAAACAATCCTCAAAAAACCACATTACCAGGAGTTTTTGTACAAAATGAAATTACTTTAACTCCAAAACAAAAACTCTTACTGGGTTTTAGGTACGATTATAATTCGTTTCACGGCAACATTTATACGCCAAGGTTTGCTTACAAATACACCATAAACGATAAAAATATTTTACGCCTAAATGCAGGTACGGGTTTTAGGGTAGTAAATTTATTTACCGAAGACCACGCCGCACTAACAGGGGCAAGGGTGGTTGAAATTAAAAATGCCTTAAATCCCGAACAATCTTACAACGCAAATTTAAATTACATTAAAAAAATGTATGCAAAAAATGGCACTTTTATAGGGTTAGATGCTTCGGCTTTTTACACCTACTTTAACAACCGTATTGTAGGTGATTTTGAAACCGACCCAAACAAAATTATTTACGATAACTTAAATGGTTACGCTGTAAGTAAAGGTATTAGCTTAAATGTTGATGTGGCCTTTAATAATGGATTAAAAATTATAGCTGGTGGTACTTTAATGGAAAATACTTTAACCGAAAACCAAATAACCAAGCAACAAATTTTAACCGAAAATTTTACAGGTGTGTGGGCAATATCCTACAAAATTAAAGCATTAAATTTAGGGGTAGATTATACTGGTAACATTTATAGCCCAATGCGATTGCCATTGTTGCCAAGTTTTGACCCAATTAAACAACAGCTTGTTACTTTAGACCCTAGAAAACCATTTTCGCCTTGGTGGAGCATACAAAATATACAATTTACTTATAATGGTTTTAAGAAATTTGAAATTTATGGGGGTGTAAAAAATTTATTAAACTGGACTCCCAACCGTGGCAACCCATTTATTATTGCCCGTACAAACGATCCGTTTGATAAAAATGTGCAATTTAACACCAACGGACAAGTATTAGCTACACCAAACAATCCTTACGGTTTAACTTTCGATCCTAATTATGTTTACGCCCCCAACCAAGGTGCTAGGGGTTTTTTAGGTGTAAGGTATAGTTTTAAATAAAATTCAAATATTTTATAAAATAGGATTTATGCCTATAAAAAATCTTTTTCAACATACCTGTGCTTTTTAAATAATACAAGTCAAACAATTTTTGAATTTCCGAAGTGGATTTCTAATCAATTTTAAAAAATTATTAAAAAATACTTTTACTGTATAGTTAATATTTTTTTATTGCTTCCGACAAACTATCCAACCCTTAAAGAAAGTTTTCGTAAATTTACCAAATGGATTATTTAAATGAGATAAATAATAAACTTAAACCTTGGGTTGACACTAATTTGAATAAAATGGTGGTTGACTTGTTTGCAGGGTGTGGTGGTTTGTCTCTTGGTTTTGAAGCCAACGGTTTTAAAACCATTGGTTACGAAATGGACGAAAACGCATCAAGAACATATAACAAAAACTTACTAGGAGAATGTATTACAGGAAAATTAACTCCAGAATCAACTTATCCTAAAGCAGACATAGTAATTGGAGGCCCACCTTGCCAACCATTTAGTGTTGGAGGCAAACAACTCGGGCTACAAGATTCAAGAGATGGTTTTCCTATTTTCCTTTCGGCTGTTCGACAACTTAATCCCGAAGTTTTTATGTTTGAAAACGTCCGAGGAATTTTGTACAAAAACAAATGGTACTTAAAGGAAGTCATGGATGAACTTAAGGGTTTAGGTTATTATATTGATTATTCACTTTTAAACGCTGTAACTTTTGAAGTACCACAAAATAGAGAACGTGTAATTGTTATTGGCTCTAAAAGTAAAATAAAGTTACCAAATCCAATTCAAAAAAAAGTAACCGCTGGAGAAGCATTGGGGAAATTAGCTTATGAATTTGATGAAAATTCTAAATTCTTTACTAAGTCGATGGACAAGTATGTAGCTAATTATGAAAAAGCTTCCAAATGTATCAATCCTAGAGATTTACACTTAGACCGACCTGCTCGTACATTAACTTGTAGAAATCTTGCGGGTGCAACTGGAGATATGCATAGAGTGATGTTAAAAGATGGAAGAAGGAGAAGAATTACTGTTAGAGAAGCTGCAAGACTTCAAAGTTTTCCTGATTGGTTTGAATTTCAGGGTACAGAAACTAATCAATTTAATCAAATTGGCAATGCGGTTGCTCCAAACTTCGCATTCCATTTAGCAAAAAAAATAAAAAATCATATTATGGGAGAATCAGACAAAGATTATCCTTTAATTGAGTTTGAGCAACTTAAATTATTCGAGAATGAAGCAGTATATCAATTCAGATAGTTCCAAAACATTTAATGAAAAGCCAAAAGCGATTCAAGAACTCATCAATATTGCACTTTATATTCTCGACACTTTCGGAATTCCAATTGAAGGAACACCTCGAAGATTGGAAAGAATGGCAATAGTTTTTTTAGCAAGTGGTAACATTAAAACCATCAAGGACATTAGAAAAGCAAAGGATTTGAGTGGTGGATTTGCTCTAAAAACTAGAGATATTATTAATTTTGTAAATTTACATTTTACTGAAAATATTAGTTCGGGTTCTTATGATGATATTAGAAGAAAAGATCTAAAACTACTTACAATTGCAGAAATTGTTTTACAGTCAAGTCCTAACTCGGCAACTAACGATTCGACTCGAGGATATTCAATAAATCCAACGTATGCAGAATTAGTTAGGAACTTCGGAAAAAAGGATTGGGAAAAATCTGTTATTGAAGAACTAAAAAATATTGAGCCTTTAAGTCAGAAGCTTAAACGGGAACGACAAATTTCAAAGGTTAAAGTTAAACTACCTTCAGGTGGTCTATTAACATTTTCGGCTGGAGAACATAACGATTTACAAAAAGCAATTATTGAGGAATTTCTTCCAAGATATGGTTTTGAAGCAGAAGTTCTTTACGTTGGTGATACCAGTGACAAATATTTATATCTTGAAAAAGAAAAATTAGAAAAACTTAATTTTTTCGAAATATCTCACGAAGAACTTCCAGATATAATTGCCTATTCCAAACAAAAAAATTGGTTATACTTGATTGAAGCAGTTCATTCTTCAGGGCCAATTTCTGAAATTAGACTTTTGCAACTTCAAAAATTAACCAAAGCTTGTAAAGCAGAGATTGTATATGTTACAGCTTTTTTAACGCGACCAAAGTTTAGACAATTTATGGCTGACATTGCTTGGGAAACAGAAGTTTGGATTGCTGACAATACCGACCATTTGATACATTTTAACGGAGATAAATTTCTTGGCCCTTATAAAAAATGATTAAAGGGTACGATTTCACATAATCGCATCGGAAATATGGCTGCTAAATTGTTTGTATGAGATATTCGTAAATAATTTAACAAAAGCTTTATTTAACTTTTGCGCTAAAACCGCTACTGCTTTAAGCCTACAACCAGTTATTTATCATCCCTTTATTCCTAACACAAAACTCTCAATACCCGCCAAATAATCTTCTTTACCAGCTAAAGTTTTCACAAAAGCACTACCAACAATTGCACCAGCTGCGTATTGGTTTGCCCTAACAAAACTAGCATTATCCGATATCCCGAAACCTATAATCAATTTGTTTTTAAGGTTCATATCTTTAACACGTTGGTAATAAGCACTTATATCATCCGATACATTTAAACTTTTACCCGTTGTTGCCGATGAAGAAAGCATGTAAATAAAGCCGTTCGATAGGTCATCAATTTTTCTTATTCTAGCTTCAGATGTTTGTGGTGTTATTAAAAATATATTGCTTAAACCATTATCTATAAAATAAGATTTGTAAAATTCTTCGTATTCCTGTAAAGGTAAATCGGGTACAATAACTCCATCAACACCTACTTCTGCAGCTTTTTTGCAAAAATTTTCTACACCGAATTGTAACATTGGGTTTGCGTATCCCATTAATAAAATAGGAATGTTTACGCTTTGGCGAAGGTTTTTCAACTGCTCAAACAACACATTTAAGGTCATTCCGTTAGCAATGGCTTCTTCCGAACTTTTTTGAATTACTGGGCCATCGGCCAATGGGTCCGAGTAGGGGAAACCTATCTCTAAAAAATCGGCTCCTGCTGCTTCTAAAGCTTTGGCAATGGGTAAAGTAGCCTCTAATTTTGGGTAACCAGCTGTAAAATAAACTGATAGTATGTTGTTTTGCTTGCGCAAAAAAAGTTGTTGCAATTTGTTCATTACAAGTTAAAATAAGTCATAAAAGTATCTAAATCTTTATCGCCCCTGCCCGATAGGCAAATTACCACAACATCATCTTTTTTAAAGTCGAGGTTTTTTAATGCGGCTATGGCGTGGCCAGTTTCTATAGCCGGTATAATGCCCTCTAATTTAGAACACAGCATACAGGCTTGCATAGCTTCGTCATCGGTTATGGCAACATAATTTACACGTTTAACTTTATGTAAATGTGCGTGTTGTGGGCCAATGCCAGGGTAATCTAAACCTGCCGAAATTGAGTAGGGTTCTATCACTTGGCCATCATCTGTTTGCATTAAAATTGTACGAGAACCGTGTAAAACACCCTCTCTTCCTAAAATGGAAGTTGCAGCCGAATGCCCTGAATTTACACCTAAACCAGCTGCTTCGGCTGCTATTAATTGTACGTTTTCATCCTCTAAAAAGTGGTAAAACATACCCATTGCATTGCTGCCGCCACCTACGCAAGCCAATACATAATCGGGTTCACTCGAGCCTGTTTGATCTAGCAATTGTATTTTAGTTTCTTCGGAAATTATAGATTGAAAAAGCGAAACCATTTCGGGGTAGGGGTGTGGACCAACCACGCTACCAATAATATAATGGGTATCAACCGGGTTGTTTATCCAATCTCGCATTGCTTCGTTGGTGGCATCTTTTAGGGTTTTACTGCCCGATGTTGCAGGTATAACAGTGGCACCCATCATTTTCATACGGGCAACATTTGGGGCTTGACGTTTTATGTCTACTTCGCCCATATAAATTACACATTCTAAACCTTTTAAAGCACAAACGGTGGCCGTTGCTACACCGTGTTGGCCTGCACCAGTTTCTGCAATTATGCGTTTTTTACCTAAGCGTTCGGCTAAAATAATTTGCCCAACCGTGTTATTAATTTTATGTGCACCAGTGTGATTTAGGTCTTCTCGTTTTAAATAAATTTTCGCACCATAATGCTCCGATAATCTGTTGGCATAAAATAATGGCGAAGGTCTGCCTACATAATTTTTTAGCAAATCTTTATACTCGGCCTGAAAAGCCGGTTCGTTTATTATGCTTAGATAACAGTTTCGTAAATCTTCAATGTTGGGGTACAACATTTCGGGAATGTAAGCACCACCAAAATCGCCGTAATACCCTTTTTCGTTAACTCTGTAATTCATAGTATTTTATCTTAAATTTAAAAATGCTTTTTCTAATTTTTCAATATTTTTTATGCCTGGTTCGGTTTCAAATTTCGAATTTAAATCTACCCCATAAAATAGTGGATGATTAATTTTTTTTACTTCCGCTAAATTATCTAAACTTATGCCCCCGCTCAAAAAAAACGGAATATTTACTATATACCTATTTAACAATTTCCAATCAAATTGTTTGCCACTACCACCATGTATTTCGGTTTTGGTATCCCACAAAAAATAATCTACTACGGTTTCGTAATCTTTTAATTGGTTCCAATCAAAATCATCGGCTATGCCAAAAGCTTTTATTAGGGTTAAACCCGATGCTTTTATAGTTGTACAAAACTGTGGTGACTCGTTTCCATGGAGTTGTACGGCTTGCATTCCATATAATTGGGCAAATTCTAAAACTTCGCCCTCAGTTGCATTTACAAAAACACCAGTTTTAATAATTTGGTTAGACACCGATTTTAATACGTTTTTATCAAAATCTAACCCTACAAAACGTTTAGAAGGTGGGTAAAAAATAAAGCCCATAAAATTGGGTTGTAGGGTGTTTAATTGTGAAATATTGTCGGCATATTTCATCCCGCAGACTTTTATTTTTAAGGCTTTCGCCGATTTTGTTTGCATAATTAAATGGCTAATAAAGTAGTGAAACCTTGTTTTGCTTTGCCGTTTAAAAGTGCTTCTTCGGCTAAATAAAAACAATCTGCAAAAGTTTTTTCTTTTTCTATAGTTTGTATGGCCAAAGCAGCATTGCATAAAACCACATTTTTTTGTTGGGTAGTTGCAGTATTATTTAATACGGCGGTAAATATTTGTGCGCCTTGGGCTACGGTGCTTCCACCTGCAATTGTTTTAGCGTTTATTTTATCGAATCCTAAATCTTCTGTACTAAAAATTTGCTCACCACGGTTGCTAAAAGTTTTAAAGTCGCAAGTCATTGATACTTCATCGTAACCATCTAAGGCGTGTACAATGGTGTAATTTTTATCGCTTTGCTGATATAAATAAGCATATAAACGGGCTAACTCTAAACTAAAAACACCCACCATTTGGTTTTGGGGTTGTAACGGATTTACCATTGGCCCCAACATATTAAAAAAGGTTTTTACACCCAACTCTTTACGTATAGGCGCAACGGTTTTCATAGCTGGATGAAAAAGTGGAGCGTGTAAAAAGCAAATACCGGCTTGGGTTAAACTTTGATTTAAAACCGTTTCATCATTAGTAAATTTATAGCCTAAATACTCCATAACGTTTGATGAGCCACAACCTGATGATACACCGTAATTGCCATGTTTGGCAACTTTATATCCTGCCCCAGCCACCACAAACGATGCTAAGGTGGAGATATTAAAAGTGTCTTTACCGTCGCCACCGGTACCACAAAGATCTATTAAATTATAATCGTTGCTTATTTTTATTGGTAAACAAAGTTCGAGCAAGGCATCTCTAAAGCCCTGCAACTCGCTAACGGTTATGGTTCGCATACAAAAGGCAGCCATAAAAGCAGCTACTTGGGCGTTATTGTACTTGTTTTCTGATATGTTGGTTAAAATATTTTTAGCTTCTAATGCGCTAAACGTTTTCTGACTAAATAAATGGTTTAATATATCTTTCATTATTATGGTTTTGCTGTAAATAAAAAAGGGTAACCTAATGGCAACCCTTCTTTTATTTCGATTTAAAAATATACGGATTAGCCTACAATTTAATGCAAAGCCACCAACTTATATTTGTAAAGTTTTTTTTCATTTTTTATATCGCAAATATGGTATTTTTTTTGAAAATGGGTATAGTAAATTAATAATATTTTATTTTTTTTGGTAAATCCTAAATTTAACACTTTCTTATCTACGTTTTAAAATCGTAAACATTAAGTCAAGATTAATTTTTTAAACTTATCATCTGTTTTGTTAAGCGGCTTTTATTACTGCTCAAAAAATCATTTATGCTTCATTATTTAAGATTAATTCATACTTTTTTTAGTAGGTGTTTTTGATAACTAAAATTTATTTGCAAATTTTTACAGGTTGCAATTTATCACTCATTTTTTTAACAAACATCAATAAGTTTGATTACCATTTCGGGGCTAACATCTGCTTGGTTTAAAGTTAGTTGGGCTTGTTGGTAAAATTGGCGGCGTTCTAAAAGTTTGCTGTCAATAAATTGTATCAATTCTTCGTAGCTTTTATTTACAATTAATGGGCGTTTGGTTTTTGCATTTATTAGCCTACTTGCTAGAATTGGAATTGGAGTATCAATAAAAAAGGTAAGTCCGTTGGCATTCATCCAATCCATATTATTGTAAAAACAGGGCGCACCTCCACCGGTAGATACAATAGCGTTTAGTGCAAATGGGCTGTTTTGTAAAGTTTGCATTTCTAATTCTCTAAAACCAGTTTCGCCAATCTCTTCAAAAATTTGGCTGATTGTTTTGCCTTGTATTTCTGCTATAAGTTCGTCTAAATCTACAAACGGCCTATTGGTTTTATTGGCCAGTTTTTTTCCCAAACGTGTTTTACCGCAACCCATAAAGCCGATAAAAAAAATAATACCTTGGTAATTTAATTCACTTTCTTGGGAGTGCATTGCGTTTAATTAAGTTTTACTTGTGGGTCTAACCAAGCGTAAAGTATATCGGCCAAAATATTTATCAATACAAAAATAAAAGCTATAAATAAAATTGCGCCCATAACCACGGGCATATCGGCCATTTCTAAGGCATCAACCGTGGCTTTGCCTAGGCCATTGTATCCAAAAATATATTCTACAAAAAACGAACCTGCTAAAAGCGATGCAAACCAACCCGAAACAGCTGTAACAACAGGGTTTAAGGCGTTTTTTAAAGCGTGTTTAAACAAAACTGCATTGCGACTTAGCCCTTTTGCTTTTGCGGTGCGTATAAAATCTTGCCCTAAAACGTCTAACATTGCGCTACGTGTAAGTTGTACAATAATGGCTAAAGGGCGTAAACCAAGGGTTATCATTGGTAAAATTAGATTTTTTAAAACCAATATTTTCCCTTCAAAAGGGTCGTAATCATATAAACTGCCGCTCATATTTAAGCCCGTATAATCGCTTAATAAGAAACCAAAAAGCCAAGCTATAATTATCCCTGCAAAAAAAGATGGTGCCGAAATTCCTAAAATTGAGCTTGCTATAACCGATTGATCTACCCAAGTATTCCTATAAACCGCGGCCAAAACTCCTAAAAATATTCCTAAAATGCTTGCAAATACAATTGCTGATGTTGCCAGAATAAAGGTATTAGGTACAGTTTCGGCAAGTATGTTAGCCACTTCTCGTTTGGTTTGGTACGACCTACGGAGGTAGGGGTATTTTAAAACCACTGCATTGTGAGGGCTTAAATTAAACAATTTTTGAAATTTATATTTTTCTTGTTCATTGGTTTGATGAACCGTTATAGGCAATAAATCATTAATATAGTACAAAAACTGAATAGAAAGTGGTTTATCTAAGCCAAATTCCTTTTTTACTGCCTCTAACGATTGCACATCGGAACGTTGCCCTTGCGTCATACGGGCTGGGTCGGTAGGTAGTATGTTGAATAAAAAAAACACCACCACAACAACGCCAGCTAAAACCGCAAAGCCGTATATTGTTTTATGGATTATGTATTTTATCATTAGTTTATTTATCAATTTTTGAATGCCTATTACCTAACCAATTTGTATTGCTTAAAGGGAAATTGATTTCTTTTCTTGGTAAGAAGAATCCCTTTATAGAATTATAATTTCTGATGCAAATTTGAATGTGACTTTTCTCAAAAATACCCGAACCCGGAAAAGCTTCACCACCTTCGGTAAAAATGCCTCGTGTGCTATCAAATATTTTAAATTCGGTAAAACCTTTAGCAGTAATTTCTTCTTTATATTTGTATAAATTTGGCTGTGCATAAATTCAATTGTGGTACAATCTAATTCACGTAAGATTTTGTCTTTATATTTATCAAATTTAATATCTTTATTAATGGGTAATTCCTTTTCAATAGCCTTATAATTATTTACTAGCAGTCGATGATGTTCTTTTACCAAACTAATAAATTTAGAATCTGTGAAGTCGCAGCAATAGCCCAATTGAAGTATAGCACCAATTACTGAAGGTTTTTTTATGTTGCCTTTATTATTTTTTTCTTTCGCCCAAAGCAGTGCTCTGTCATAATTGTTTTCCCAAAAATACATTCCGTGACCTAACCAATCAAAAGGCTTATCGCTTATTTTAATATCATTTGGGTTTACAAGAAGATTTTTGCAAGTTTCTTCATCGCAACCATGAAAACCTAAAATAAAATTAGGCCTTTGGTCGTACATTAATTTTTTTACTAAAATTAGAAAGCGAACTATACTGTTTGGTAAAGTTGCCATCTTTATTAATAATATCAGCTCTCATCAAAGCTTCCATTGCACTTTCGCGACTAACTGGTTCTTTAAGTTGTTGCTTTACTAATTTTAAAAGTGCTTTTATATCTTTATCACTCATAATAAGTTTATTTAAATCAAAAATAAAAATTTAATTGACTTGTTAGGTGGTTTTTATAATTTTATCACTAATTTTTACTGAAGTGCTTCTTGTTCAATTCATCACTTGATGGTAAGTTAATGCCAGGCCATTTATTAATTATTACGCCATTTTTTAACAACAATAAACCAGGGTTACTGCGTACCATACTTTTAAGGGGTACGGCATCGGCATAAAAAATATCTAAAACTAACTTATTGTTTTTTTCAAAAGTTTTGGCTTGGGCAGCCGAGCTTGTGGTTAGCAAAATTGCCCTGACATTAAAATCTTGTAATGCATTTATGGCTAACGCATTTATGTTTCCTAAAGCTTTTAAATTTGTGTTATCTAAATTATATGCTACCGCAATTAAAGTGTAGTAAGGGTTTTCAATAATTTCGCTAGTGTAGCTTACCCCGCCAGCATCGTAAATGTTTAAATCTTTAATTACTACTTGGTCGCCTTGTTTAATTAGTTTTGGTGCGCTAGTTGTTTTTAAAACCCAGTTTTTGTCTTCGTAAATTTTAGTTTGTATGTATTCTTTATCGGTTATGGTTTTAGATTGTTTGGTTTTTAAGTTTTGCAAAGTGTATAAAATTTGATATTCATCTGGCTTTGCATTTGGAGGTAATTTGGTTAATTGGGGTAGGTTTGCATCAACTTTATAAGGTAAAAAATCAATAATGGGTAAAAAACTATAGGTGTAAAATCCCAATAATAAAGTTAGCGAAACGGTTATAATACTTACAAATGTTTTTTGGGTTTTATAGGGTAATTGCTTGCGCTTATAAAATAGTAAAGCAATGGCTAACAGTAGTATGATATCTTTAGTGAATGATTGCCAAGGTGTTAGTGCAATGGCATCACCAAAACAACCACAGGTTTTAACTACATCAAAATAAGCGGAGTAAAAAGTTAAAAAAGTAAAAAACAATATCAGTAAAAATAATGCTTGAAGTACTTTTTCGGTAAAGTATCCCAACAATAAAAATACGCCCAAAATTACCTCTAATGCGCACAGTAAAATGGCAATGCTTACCGCAAAAGGATTTAAAAAAGTGATATGAAAAACCTCGAAATATTCTTCCAGTTTGTACGAAAACCCTAAAGGGTCATTAAGTTTTATTAAACCCGAAAAAATAAACAGCAAGCCAACAAAAAATTTTGTTAGGGTGGTTAGGGTTTTTAGATTATTTGTTTTTAGCATATTGTTTTTGTTTTTGCCACGAATGCACTAATTTTTTATCATTGATTTTTGTATTAGTACTGTTTTTATTGTCACTAATGCTTTTTATCTTTTATTCATGGCATTTTTTTTGGCCTCTAATGCACTAATGTTTTTATAGCTTTTATTCGTGAATTTGTGGCAATTTTTTCTTGCCACGAATGCACTAATGTTTTCATAGCTTTTATTCGTGAATTCGTGGCATTTTATTTTTTGCCACTAATGCACTAATGTTTTTATAGCTTTTATTCGTGAATTTGTGGCAATTTGTTTTTTTTGCCATTAATGCACTAATGTTTTTATAGCTTTTATTCGTGAATTTGTGGCAATTTTTTCTTGCCACGAATGCACAAATGTTTTTGAGTTTCTATTCGTGAATTCTTGGCAATTTTTTTTGCCACGATTGCGCTAATGTTTTTGAGTTTTTATTCGTGAATTCGTGGCAATTTTTTATAATTGAATGCGTGGTGATACAAACACAACCAAACATCAAAATCCTCCCTCCAATTTTATCAAAGCAAAAATGGCATAATTCATCATGTCTTGATAGTTGGCTTTAACCCCTTCCGATGCTAAAGTTTCGCCTAAATTATCTTCAATTTGTTTAACACGTAAAATTTTCATTAAAATTAAATCGGTTAACGAACTTATGCGCATATCTCGCCAAGCTTCGCCATAATCGTGATTTTTGGCGAACATTAACTCTTTGGTTTCCGTTACTTTTTGGTCGAAGGCAATTTCAACATCGTTTACGGGTAATTCTAAAGTTGTATTTGCATCCAAGTCTAGTTGCATCATTGCAATAATGCAATAATTTACTATACCAATATATTCACCAGCAATACCATCGCCTACTTTATTTACTTTCTTATCTTCCAGAGTTCTGATGCGCTGGGCTTTAATAAAAATTTGGTCGGTAATAGATGGTAGCCTTAAAATGCGCCAAGCTGTGCCGTAATCGGTTGTTTTTTTTATGAAAAGATTTTTGCAGTTTTTAATTACTGCATCGTATTGTGCCGAAGTATTTGTTGCCAAAATATGCGAAGTTTTATAAATCCATTAAAATAATTACTATTTTGCTAAACAAAACAATGGCTAAAGATACATTTTTTAAACAAACGCAAACCATAAACGTAGGTGGCAAGTTGCTTGATTTAACTCAACCAAAAGTTATGGGTATTGTGAACCTTACCCCCGATTCGTTTTATTCCGGTAGCCGTTTTACATCCGAAACCGAGGTGGTAAACCAAGCCCAAAAAATGCTGTTGGAAGGTGCCCACATATTAGATTTAGGCGCATATAGCACTCGCCCTGGTGCAAGCAATGTGTCTGCCGAAGAAGAAGCAAAGCGTTTATTGCCAGCCATTAAGGCGATAAAAAGTAACTTTCCAGATGTCATACTCTCCGTTGATACCTTTAGAGCTAACATTGCCCGTTTAACTATTGAGGCTGGTGCCGATATGATAAACGATGTTTCGGGAGGCGAATATGATGCCCAAATGTTTGCCACAATTGCCGATTTACAAGTGCCTTATATTTTAATGCATAACCGTGGTACTGCCCAAACTATGCACCAATTAAACCATTACAATAATTTAATGGGCGATATTATTTTGTATTTTTCTGCAAAAATTAACAATTTAAGAGCTTTAGGTGTACACGATATTGTATTAGACCCCGGTTTTGGCTTTGCGAAAAACGTTGCACAAAATTTTGAATTGTTAAATTGTTTTAAGCAATTAGAAATTTTAGAATTGCCTGTTTTGGCCGGTCTTTCCAGAAAATCTATGATTTGGAAATCGTTAAACATTAAGCCCGATGATGCTCTAAACGGTACCAGCGTATTAAATACAGTGGCTTTGCAAAATGGTGCAAAAATTTTAAGAGTTCATGATGTAAAAGAAGCTGTTGAGTGTGTAAAGTTGGTAAGCATGCTTACCAGTTAAAGTAAATCCTATTTTTTTTTATGAAATAATGGCTGCTCAAGTGTTATCTATTTTAAAGTAATCCCTTTGTACTAGGCAATTTCATATTATTAACATCTTGTTTTACAGCCATTTTAATGGCTTTGGCAAAGGCCTTAAATATAGCTTCAATTTTATGGTGTTCGTTATCGCCTTCGGCTTTAATGTTTAAGTTACATTTTGATGCATCGGAAAACGATTTGAAAAAATGAAAAAACATTTCGGTAGGCATATCTCCCACTTTTTCTCTTTTAAAATCGGCATCCCAAACTATCCAATTGCGGCCACCAAAATCTAAGGCAACTTGCGCCAAACAATCGTCCATTGGTAAACAAAAACCATATCTTTCTATACCTCGTTTATCGCCAAGTGCAGTTAAAAAAGCTTCGCCAAGGGCAATTCCTGTATCTTCAATGGTGTGGTGTTCGTCTATATGCAAATCGCCTTGGGCTTTAATAATTAAACCTAAATTACCGTGGCGGGCAATTTGTTCTAACATGTGGTCAAAAAAATGTAAGCCTGTTACAATTTCTGTTTTGCCTTCGCCATTTAAATTTAATTTAATGTAAATGTCGGTTTCTTTGGTAGTACGGCGGTGTTCGGTTTCTCGTTTACCTAGTTTTAAAAACTGGTAAATATTTTGCCAAGCACCGTTCTCAAATTCATCATTATCAAATTTTGAGTTAACTGTTTTAGCAATATATTGCTGCAAATCATTTACTTGGTTAAGAGTTTCGCTTGCACCTAGGTTGGTTTGGTTATCAATAAAAATACCTTTTGCACCTAGGTTTTTTGCTAAAACTATATCGTTTAAACGGTCGCCAATAACAAAGGATTTTGTTAAATCGTATTTTTCTTTATCAAAAAACTGGGTTAACAAACCTGTTTGTGGTTTGCGGGTGGGGGCGTTATCTCGGGCAAAAGTACGGTCTATAAAAATCTCATCAAAAATAATTCCTTCATTTTTTAATGTGTTGATGATAAAGTTTTGCACTGGCCAAAATGTGTTTTCGGGGTAAACGGAAGTCCCCAAACCATCCTGATTGGTTACCATAACCAGTTTGTAATTTAATTCTTTAACAATTTTGGTTAACCAATAAATGGCACCAGGGTAAAAAGTTAGTTTCTCAAAACTATCTATTTGTTCGTCGGCGGGTTCTAAAATTAGGGTTCCGTCTCGGTCTATGAATAAAAGGGATTGGGGTGTTGTGGGGTTGGTCATTCGTTGGGTGGTGGTAATTAAGTGTTTTTATTAGTGTTTTAATCAATAATTCTTTAAAAACTATAAGGGTCTGTTACTTCCAATTCTTCAATATTTTTAAAGTCCGCTAAATTACGGGTTATTAAAACTAAATCATTATGAAGTGCTGTTGCAGCAATAATAGCATCGGGAATTTTAATTTTTTTAATTTTTTTTATAGTAATAGTTTTGTCAACAATATTATCACTAATGTTTAAAATGGTACTTGCATTGATAAAAGTTTCCATAATAATTTGTTCGTCAATTGATTTAAAATTATAACCCAATGTTTCTATCATGGTAATTATCGATATAATAGGTTTCTCATCTAAAATTTTATTTAGAAAAAGCATACTTTCCTTTGGTAAAGATGCTTCAAGATAATTTATAACTACATTGGTATCAAGCAAAAAGCGCATATATGAAAATTATTTTTTCAATCTACCTTCCCATTCGGTTCTACTTTCTGTTACAAACTTTTGCATTTCTATTGCCGTTTGAGGCGATAGTTTACCAGCTAATTCCGAAAGTTTTTTTGAGGGAGAAGGATCTATATCGACCAAAGCTTTAAGATCATGGTATTTTTGAATAATTATTTCCCAATCATTTATAGGAACAAACACACCTGTATTTATTCCATATCCATCTTTTATTATTTGTAGGCTCATTTTAATTTAGCTGTTTGAATAATTTTTTATTGTTACATACTCAACACTTTTTTAAGTGCTTCTTTAATATCCGTAAGAATATCATTCTCAATATACCCAAGTTTTTTAATAAGTCGTTCTTCCAATAAAGATCGAACTTGGAAGCAATCAGCAGACGAAGTTTTGATTAAGCCATTACTATTTTGTGGTTCTATTTTAACCATCCAAGGCGCAACGCTATAATGGGATTTCCAATCTGTAATGGGTACTATTACTTTTAAAGGTAATTTCCCTAACCTATCGTCGCTTACAATAATCACAGGTCTTATTTTCTGAATTTCAGCTGCTATGGTAGGATTAAGGTCGGTTAGCCAAATTTCACTTTGCTTCATAAAAATCCTCAAAATCTAAAGATGTAAAAGCGGTTAATTCCTTATCATTTGTATAATCGCTGTAAAGTGCATTTGCAGCAAATTCTAATTGATTTTTATTTTCTTCATTTTTAATGGATTTGATGGTTTCTTCAATCACATAAAATTTTTTGTTAAGTGGCAAGCGATTAATTTCTCGAACTATTGATTTTACTTCCATAGCATTTTTTATTTAAAAACTCAATTACTAAATATGCTACAATATAAGGCTTAATCATTACAAAACCAACATCTTCAAACATTCCAATAAACTTTCATTCTCCTGCGGTGTGCCTACTGTAATTCTAATGCAGCCTTCGCAAAGTTCAATTTTAGTTCTGTTTCTAACGATAATTCCTTTATCAACCAAAAAATTATAAATGGCATTGGCATTGGTTGTTTTTACCAAAATAAAATTAGCATCGGAAGGGTAAATATCCAACACAAAACTAAAAGATTTTAAAGCCAATACCAGTTTATCTCGTTCGGTTAGGGTTTCTTTAATCCAATTGTTAATTTGATCAACATTTTGCAAGGCATCTAAAGCTAATTGTTGCGATGCCTGATTAATATTGTATGGCGGTTTTACCCGATTAAATACTTCTATAATTTCTTCGCTGGCAAAAGCCATACCTACACGTAAACCGGCCAAACCCCAAGCTTTTGATAGGGTTTGCAAAACTACCAAATTTGCATATTCGGTAAGTTCTTGTATAAAACTCTTCTGACGAGAGAAATTAATATAAGCCTCATCAACAACCACTAAGCCATTAAAATTGGCCAATAGGGTTTCAATATCTTCCCGGTGTATAGAGTTACCTGTTGGGTTATTTGGCGAGCAAATAAATATCAGTTTGGTATGCGCATCAATAGCTTCGGCAATGCCATCAAGGTTAAGTTGGTAATCGCTAGTTAAGTTTATTTTTTTTAATTGTACATCGTTAATGTTTGCCGAAACTTCGTACATACCATAAGTGGGTGGTACAATAATTACGTTATCAATCCCTGGGTTGCAAAAGCTACGAAATAAAATATCTATTGCTTCATCGCTACCGTTTCCTAAAAAAATATTGCGTGGCGGTACACCTTTTATATGGCTCAATTTAGTTTTTAAGGTAAATTGTAAAGGGTCGGGGTAGCGGTTATAGTTGGTTGCTAATGGCGAGCCAAAAGCATTCTCGTTAGCATCTAAATACACTGAAGCTTCGCCCTTAAACTCGTCCCTAGCCGACGAATAGGGTTTAAGATCTTTTATGTTTGGGCGGATGATGGTGTTGATGTTGAAGGGCATAAAAATTCGGGTAGATGAATTACATCTTTTTATAATAAATAGAATAGGTTGTTACCGCTACAGTATCATTTGCACCCAAACTAGAAATCATATTTTCATTTAATTCGTTTGATGTGGTGCCTGTTGCCGTAAAACGGTTACTACTATCATAATACTTATACAGTAAATAACTCATAGTAATTTCATTATATGTACCATAGCCAACAAGCATTTTTCTTCTTTCTTTTGAAGTAGTAGGTGAATCTGAAAATGGTAAAGAGTATGTAGTATGTTTTAAAAGTTTATAGCCTAAGTCATTCATATCCATAAAAATTGGTTCAACAGAATAGAATAAAATTTGATTATTGTTTTTTTCAATCCTGAACATTATATTTTTTTTTATAGGTTTAGGTGGATTTGTACTTGGGGGAAAAGGCTCCGTTATTAATGGAAAATACTCCCAAGGGTCTCTCATAATTAAAGATGAAAATCCTTCATCCTCAAATTTTGAAGGGAATTCTAAAGTGTCTTGGGATGTGAATTTTAATTTCCCCATTTTTTGCATCGGAAAATTAGTTGAGGTAAACCAATTAATATCTTCGCCTAAAAAATTCCTGATAATTTTTTGGTCATTAATTTCCTTGCCATTAGCAAATAATCTTATTTGGTTTTTAATAACTGTTTTAAAGTGAGTTAATTCCAAAGGAAAAGTTATCACTTCTACTTTTTCCTCTTTTTTACAACCAGCAAATCCTCCGCATAAAGCGATAAATAAAACTGTTTTAAAAATGCTATTTTTCATATTACTTAGCTTTAAAATTATAAGTAAAATACTGTAAAGCCACAGTATCAGTTATTTGTAATTGTTCTAATGCTTTTGTGTCAATGGTAATGGGTTGGTTATAAGCTATTCCTATTTGTGGAGTGGCATTGCCTTGTTTGATTTTATAGCTTAAAGCAGATAAATTCAATTCTAAATAATTACCACTAGCCACTTTAACGTCTTTGGTTGTATTTTTAATGTTTGGCACTACACCTGTAGCAATAACAGGTGCTTTAAATTTTAATAGTAAATAAGCTAAACTTTGCGGGTTTACTGGGTTTAGCTTTTGTGAGTAAAAAATAAATTCGGTTTTCCGGTTTGCAAAATCACTATTTAAATCGTAGGCTTGTTTAGGGTTACCAAATTGGACTAAACTTTTTGATAAAAAATTTATTTCTTCGTTAGTATTTAAAGCCTGGTTTTGTAAGTTAAAATTTGTTTCGTTTTTTATAAAACGGTTAATAACAGCTGTGTCCGTAATTTCTTTGCCTTGGGTAAATAATCTTACTTCGGTTATTTTGTTAATTTGGTTTGCATAAAGTATTTGTGGAAAAAATACACTTTTTTGCTCTCCAACTTTTTCACACGATGCAAAGCATCCGCATAAAGCGAAAAGAAAAAGGAGGTTTATTTTAAGGTTTTTCATAAAAGGAAATTGTTTGGCAATAAATTTAGAAAAATAATTTTAAAGTGGGTTATAAATTGATTATGGTTATATCTACATCCAACTTTGTGTTCTTTGCGCTTTCACTTGTTGTTCTTTGCGGTCAAAAAATTGAAAATTTTAACACAAAGGGAGCAAATATTTACGCAAAGGGCGCTAAGTTTAACGCATCTCAAAAAAAACTTTTATTTCCCCAACCTAACCGTTACCGCATTTTTATGCGCATCTAACCCTTCTAAGCTGGCTAAAACCTCAATAGTTGGCCCTAAATTTTCTATTCCATTTTCGCTAATGTGCTGAAACGTAATTTTTTTCACAAAAGAATCTAACGAAACTCCCGAGTACGATTTTGCGTAGCCACTTGTAGGCAAAGTATGGTTAGTGCCACTGGCGTAATCTCCGGCACTTTCGGGTGTTAAATTTCCTAAAAACACCGATCCAGCATTTACAATTTTCGGGGTAATTTGCGCCCAATTATCGGTAGCCAATATTAAATGCTCGGGGGCGTAATGGTTGCTAAAATTCATTGCCTCGCTTAAATTATCAACCAAAACAGCATACGAATTTTCTAAAGCCTTTGCAGCGATACTTTTACGAGACAATACAGCTAATTGTATTTCTAGCTGTTGCAAAGTTTGTGTGATAATTTCAACATCAGTGCAAACTAAAACCGCTTGACTATCTTTTCCGTGTTCGCACTGTGCTAATATATCTGCTGCTACAAAAATAGGATTGGCGGTTTCATCGGCTATTACCAACACTTCCGAGGGGCCAGCAGGCATATCAATACTGGTGTTGGTGGTTGCTTGCACCATGGTTTTTGCCATAGTTACAAACTGATTTCCTGGGCCAAAAATTTTATCAACCTTGGTAATGGTTTGGGTACCGTAAGCCATAGCTGCAACGGCCTGTGCACCACCTACTAAATAAATTTTATCAATACCTAAAAGCTGCGCAACAAAAGCCAAATAGCCATTTATACTAGCTTTACTATCAGCGTTTTTATGCGGTGGCGAGCATACTATTATTTCTTTACAGCCGGCAATTTTTGCTGGTACACCCAACATTAAAAAAGTACTGGGCAAAACGGCAGTGCCACCAGGAATGTACAAACCCACTTTTTCTATCGCCCGTACTTCTCGCCAGCAAGTTACGCCTGCAGTGGTTTCGGTTTTTTGCTCTTGCGATATTTGTGTTTCGTGAAACTTTTTTATGTTTTGGTAAGCTACCGTTAAAGCCGCTTTTGCTTCGCTAGAAATGGTATTGGCTAATGCCGAAATCTCATCGGCATCTACAAATAATTTATCAAGTTTTAGGTTGTCAAATTTATCGGCGTAAGCCACTAAAGCATCATCACCATTTTGTTTTACATTGGCAATAATGTTGGTTACAGTTTCTCTTATTTCGTTATTGGCATCGGTATTTCTCAATACCAATTTTTCAATATCGGTTAAACTTAAATTTTTATAATTGTATTGTTTTAGCATTACAAAATAATTTTTTCGATAGGCATAACCACAATTCCTTGAGCGCCTAAACTTTTTAACTCGTTAATTTTATCCCAAAAATCTCGCTCTTGTATTACGCTGTGTACGGCTACCCAACCAGTTTCGGCCAAGGGTAAAACCGATGGACTTTTTACGCCAGGCAACATTTGCAAAACCTTATTTAGGTTTGTTTTTTCAACATTTAAAACTACGTATTTGGTTTCTTTAGCTCGTAATACCGATTGTATGCGTTGTATTAACTCAACAATTAAGTGGTTATTTTCATCGCCTTTGCGGCCAATTAATATAGCCTCGGATGCCATAACATCACAAAATGGTTTTAACCCGTTGCTGCGCAAAGTGCCACCAGTTGATACGATATCGAAAATAGCATCGCTTAAACCTAAGCCTGGCGAAATTTCTACCGAACCCGAAATCATTTTAATATCGGCAGTTATATTGTTTTCGGCTAAGTACTTACCCAATATATTTGGGTACGATGTTGCAATGGCTTTCCCCTCAAAATCTTGTAAAGTTTGTATGCTACTGTTGTTGGGTACAGCAATTTTTAAATCGCACTTACCAAAGCCTAAACGTTGTAAATAAACAACATCTACCTCGGTTTCGGCAATTACGTTTTCGCCCACTATACCAATATCGGCTATGCCATCTTGCACATATTCGGGTATATCATCATCCCGTAAAAAAAGAATTTCTAAAGGGAAATTAGAAACCTGCGAAATAAGCGAACTTTTATAGTTTTCGAAATTTAAGCCGCAGTTTTTTAATAATTGTACTGATTTTTCGTTTAATCGGCCCGACTTTTGGATGGCAATTTTTAAAGTTTTCAAGTATTTTTTAATTTAATGGTAAAAACCAAATGAGAAATAATTTTATTTGCATACAAATTTATACACCAAAATGGCGATGCAGGCGATGCTGTTTTGTTTTTAAAAAATTAATCATTTTATATTTTTTGATTATTACCTAAACTTTACATTAAAAGTTTACCTTGGTTTTTACCTAATTAAAGATTTTAGTTTTTGAATGCTTGCAAATATAAGCTTGCAAAACTTAAATTACAATTATCTTAAAATTATGTTTTATTTCATTATAATAATTAGGCATTTAAATTGTATTCACAAAATAAAATATGAAAAGTAAACTTTATTTGTTGCTATTATGTGTAGCATTAATTATTGCATCGTGTTCTAAAAATCGTCACGAAGAGTTTGGTAAAGATTTAGCTAAAGCCTTTAAAAGTAAAAAGTATAAAAACTTTGATACTACAGCTTATTTTGCAGTATTTAAAAGTAGGTTATCTGCCGATAACAATGAAATTCATAATCCAATTACCATAAAAAAAATTTACAGTACCGAGGAAAAAGGTTTAACCTTAATTGGTGAGTTTTTAATTAAAGGACAGTTAGATACTTTGGTAAGCTTTTTAGAACGAGCAGATGAGCATGGTTTAGACCCTCAATATTTCCATACCAATGTTATAAAAGAGTTAATTAATAGAGCAAAAACAGAGAAATTTAAAGATATTAAATTGGCTTACCCTGTATTGGCCGACATTGAACTTTACTGTGCCGATGGATTAATAAACTATGCTAATTTTATGACTTATGGTGCCGTAAACCCCAAAAATGTTTTAAGTAGATATTATGTTAGTGTTGATAGGCCTGATATTTTATCGGCCGAAAAATCCTTAGAGCAACTTAATTTGGTTAAATTTTTAAACGGCTTATCATCAAAAGACCAACCTTACGAAAACTTGCATAAACTGTTAGTTAACGATAAATTAAATCCTACTTTAAACCCAGCTGAAAAAGTAAAAATTTATTATTCTTTAGAACGGTTAAGATGGCGAACAAAAGCTTATCCAGCAAAATATTTGTTTGTAAATATTCCTGAGTTTAAACTAAGGTTAATGAATGAGGAAAAAGAAGAATTTGCGATGAACGTTTGTGTGGGCGAAGCGGCAGATGGTAAAAGTAACCATCAAACTCCAATTTTAAGCGGTTTAATAAATTTAATGCAAGTTAACCCAGTTTGGAATATTCCTAAAAGCATTGTGCTTAAAGAAATAGGAGAGGGCTTAAAAAATAATTCAAATTATTTGGAAGAGAAAAACATGGTTGCCTACCAAAATGGTAATTTAGTTGACGAAAAAAGCGTTGATTGGAATAATGTTGATATTGCCAGTTATGAATTTAAACAAAACCCTGGAGCTGATAATTCTTTAGGTCAAATCAAATTTATATTTAAGAATAATTATGCAATTTACCTTCACGATACCCCAAATAAAGCAGCATTTAACCTACCAACCAGGGCAGTTAGCCATGGTTGTGTAAGGGTGCAACAACCCATTAAACTAGTTGAGGCTTTAGTTACAAATACACAAGAAATAGAGAAAATTAAAAAAGAAATTACTTTAGCTTATCAGGGTGGTAAAGCTGTTTCGCGTTGGGTAAATGTTAAAAGCCCAGTTCCTGTTTTTATAGAATATTATACCGCTTGGGCGGATGACAATGGCAAATTAATTATAGCGAATGATATTTATAATTATGACAAACAACTTTTTGATGCATTAAAGCAATTTTTGCCTCAGTAATTTATTTTACATGATAAGCTTAAAGTTTAATTTATGTATGTTAAATTTGAAGCATTTAAATTATCAAATAGTTATAAAAAATAATGAAAATCAAATCAATTTCGCTATTGTCTATTATAGCATTTTCGGTGTTAATTACAGCCTGTGGTACAACTAAACAAGTAACAGCATTAAAACCATTGGCCAATTATACATCAACCGATATTGTTTACGAAAAACAACTTTCGTTTATTAATATGCCTGTGGATGTTTCGGTGGTAGATTTGCAAAATCAAACCAATAAATACCTTAATGGCTTAATTTACGAGGATGCAATTTTAGATGATAACAACCTAATGATGAAGGTTTGGAAGCAAGCCCCAATTACCGTAACCGAGCAGTTTGGTAAGCTACAAATAGAGTTACCATTAAAAGTTTGGGCAAAATATAAATATGGCATTAACTCTTTTGGGGTTAATTTATCAGATACAAGAGATGTGAATTTAAATGGTGTGATAAAACTAAGTTCGCAGGTTGGCCTGCAAGATTGGAAGATTACAACGCTAACTAGTATCGATAATGTTAATTGGATCGAAAGCCCAAATGTAATAATAGCCGGAAAATCTATACCCATAACTTACCTTATAAATCCAGCACTTTTAGTGTTTAAAGGAAAATTGGCAAAAATGGTAGATGATGCTATTGCACAATCGTTAGATATTAAACCTTATGTTTTAGATGCCCTTACTGGCTTAAGCAAACCAGTAAAAGTTAACGAAACTTACCAAGCGTGGTTTGCAATGCAACCAGTAGAAATTTACACTACCAAACCCATTGTAGCCAATAAAAAAATTACCATTAATATGGGATTGAAAACCTATTTAGAAACATCGATAGGAAGAGAGCCAGCCATAAAATTTGATAGAAATAGCATTTTATTAAAAACAGTTGATAAGATGCCCAACGAGTTTAAAGTAAATTTAGCAGCTTTTGCAACATACGCTTATGCGAGTGAGGTTGTGCAGAAAAATTTTGCAGGCCAAAAATTCGAATCGGGCAAGCGTAGCGTTACTGTTAATACGGTACAACTTTGGGGAAAAGAGGGTAAAATGATTGTGGCTTTAAATTTAAGCGGATCGGTAAATGGCGATTTTTATTTAACCGGAATACCTGCATATAATGCTTCAACAAAAGAAATATATTTAGACCAAGTTGATTTTGTGTTAGATTCTAAATCTAGGCTTTTAAAAATGGGAGATTGGTTAGCGCATGGTTTAATAGTGAATAAAATGGCAGAATCATGCAAGTTTTCTATAGCTAGCCAATTAGCCGAAGGGCAGAAAACAATGGCTACTTATTTAAACAATTACCAGCCAGTTAAAGGGGTAAAAGTTAACGGAAACTTAGCAGGTATTACACCAAATAAAGTAATTTTAACCCCAAACGCCATTGTAGCAATGCTAGTTATTGGTGGCAAAGTAGCAGTTAATGTTGATGGTTTAGAATAGTTTGGCTTATAACAAAAGAGGAATAATTTTATAAGTAAATTGCTTGCCAGCAGATTTATTTTCTGATTTACATCCATATTTGTTATTTGTATTGACAAGAAGCTAATGTTATTTCGTTTTAAGTATTTAATAATGAAAGTTATATGCGGGTTTCGGTGCGTTAACGATGGTAGCGGCATCCTTTTTGGCTTTTTCTGCCAAAAAGATACCTTGCCTACCGGCAGGCAGGTAGCGTACAGCGTTTTACCTTGCCTACCGGCAGGCAGGAAACGCCCAAATTATTACTCAATCCTATAAAAATCAAATTATATTGATAGAACTTATGTTAATATTTAAAAATTTATAGCAAATTTGTTTTTTAAGGAAATAATATATTTAATAACATTTCTTTTTACCACTTACTTCTAACTATTTTAAATGAACGCAATAAAAGAAACTAGTTTTAACCTACCTGGCCAAACCAATTTTTACAAGGGTAAGGTTAGAGATGTTTATACCATAGGAAGTAAGTTTTTAGTAATGGTTGTTACCGATAGAATTTCGGCTTTTGATGTAGTTTTACCTGAGGCAATCCCCTACAAAGGGCAGGTTTTAAACCAAATAGCCGCTTTATTTTTAGATGCAACAAAAGATATTGTACCAAATTGGGTATTAAAAGTTCCGGATCCTAGCGTAACCATTGGAAAAATATGCGATCCATTTAAAGTTGAAATGGTTATACGTGGCTACCTTGCTGGCCACGCTTGGCGAGAATATGCCGCCGGTAAACGCCAACTTTGTGGAGTAACTTTGCCCGACGGTTTAAAAGAAAACGATAAACTACCACAGCCTATTATTACCCCAACTACTAAAGCCGCATTTGGCCACGATGAGGATATTTCTAGAGAAGAAATTTTAAATCAAGGCATTGCTACCGAAACCGATTACGTAAAACTAGAGCAATATACTCAGCAGTTATACCAACGAGGTACAGATATTGCTGCCGAACGTGGTTTAATTTTGGTAGATACAAAGTACGAATTTGGCAAAGCCGATGGTGTAATTTATTTAATTGATGAAATACACACACCCGACTCTTCTCGTTATTTTTACAACGATAGTTACCAAGAATTGCAGTCCAAAGGCCAAAATCAAAAGCAATTATCTAAAGAATTTGTACGCCAATGGTTAATAGAAAATAATTTTCAAGGCAAAGAGGGGCAAACTATTCCCATAATGGATGAGGAGAAAGTTAATTCAATATCAGAACGTTATATAGAGCTCTACGAAAAAATTTCGGGCAAAACTTTTGTAAAAGAAGCTACAGAAAATGTTTACCATAGGGTTGAAGAAAATATTATTAAAGCAATGGCACAACAATAAAAAATATTTTGTTAGATTTATATAAGTTAAAAATATAGTATGAAATTTTCAGTAGATAAACACGACAAATACGTGATAATAAAATTAAACGAACCTAAGTTAAACTCTATAGTTTCGCCAATGCTAAAATCTGAGTTAATATTGTTTAACACCGAAGGGCAGCGCAATATTGTATTAGATTTAAGTAATGTTAAGTATGTAGATTCTTCGGGATTAAGTAGTTTATTAGTTGGGCATAGGTTATGTAAAAGTGCCGAAGGTGTTTTTATTTTAACAGGCTTAAATGAAGCTGTTACTAAACTAATTACCATATCGCAACTAGAAACCATTATTACTATTGTAGCAAAATCCGAGGAAGCCATAGATTTAATTTTTATGGAAGAAATAGAAAAAGAACTAAAAAAAGAGTTGCGATAATTGAAAATAAATACCTGTATTAATAATGAAATTTGAGGTTACCATTTTGGGCAATGGCTCGGCTACACCCACTTTTCAGCGCAACCCAACCTCACAAATTATAAATATTAACGAAAAAATTTTAATGGTTGATTGTGGCGAAGGTACACAACAACAAATGTTACGTTTTGGCATAAAATTTAACAAAATTGATTGTATTTTTATAAGCCATTTACATGGCGATCATTTTTTTGGCTTGGTTGGTTTAATATCATCAATGAATTTAAATAGCCGAGTAAAAAACCTTAACCTCTACTGTCCATCTGCTTTAAAAGATATTTTAGATCTGCAGTTTTTACAATCGGGTAGCGTATTAAAGTTTCAAATAAATTATCATTTTATTCAGAATTTAATTTCGCAAAAAATAGTTGATAATACTGATTTTATTGTAGAAACCATTATTTTAAACCACCGCATACCCTGTACCGGTTTTTTATTTACCACCAAAAAAAAGCTGCGTAAAATTATTAAGCAGAAAGTTGAGGAGTTAAAAATTCCAAAAGAAAATATTGATTTAATAAAAAAAGGATTCGATTATACCGATAATACAGGAATTATACACTCGGCCCAAGCCTTAACTACCGATGCCGACGAACCAAGAAGCTACGCTTATTGCTCCGATACTTTGTATAGTTTGGATTATTTAGAAAGTATTAAAAATGTTAATATGCTTTACCACGAAACTACTTTTTTAAACGATATGGGCCAACGAGCCCACGAAACTTTTCATACCACTGCATTAGAAGCCGGGCAACTTGCGAAAATAGCAAATGTTGAAACTTTAATTATTGGCCATTTTTCGGCAAGGTATAAAGATATTAGTCCCTTACTGTTAGAAGCACAATTGGTATTTAGTAACACCCATTTAGCCATTGAAGGAAAAACTTTTGTGGTTTAAAATTCATTCAAAATCCCCAAAATATGTTTAGAAAATTTTTATTTTTATCGCCAATTCTAATATTTATAAGTTTAATATCGATTGCACAAAGTATGCATTACGATAAAACTGCCGACGGTTTTTTAGTTTTTCATCCCATTAAAACCGATAAAACTGGAAAAATAATTCCTTGGATAGCCGATAAACCTAGCCAAGCTTATAACCAAATTATAAACAAATTATGGAGCTTTTGGGATACCATGCGGTTAGATTACAACGGTTTACCTTATTATATGAATCACCAAGTTTGGTTGCCTGTAAATAACGATGGGCGTGGAATTGGGGGAGACCAAATTGCCCAATCTATATCATCGTGGCAGTTATTATACCAATATACCGGTAACGAGCGGGTTAAAGAAAACCTAAAATTTATGGCCGAATATTATGCCACCCACTCATTATCGGCAAAAGATGCACTTTGGCCAAACATTCCTTATCCTTATAATTCTTACGTTTACTCGGGTACTTACGATGGCGATATGATATTAGGCAAAGGCTTTACCCAGCCCGATAAAGCGGGTAGCTTTGCCTTAGAATTGATAAAAACCTACAAGCTAACTGGCGAAACAAAATATATTGATAATGCAGTTGATATTGCAAATACTTTGGCTGTTCATACTAAAACAGGCGATAGCACCCATTCGCCAATGCCTTTCAAAGTGAAAGCTCAAACAGGCGAAATTGGTATTTTAAAAAATTACAATGAGGAGGTTTTGGGAACCACTATTTACACATCAAACTGGGCACCAACTTTGCAATTATACCAAGAACTAATTAAGCTAAACAAAGGTAAAACAGGGGCTTATCAAAAATCGTTCGATGTGATTTTAGCTTGGATGAAAGCCGTACCGCTAAAACGAAATAAATGGGGGCCGTTTTTTGAGGACGTACCTGGATGGTCTGATACGCAAATAAATGCCATAACTTTTGCCCGTTTTATGATGGAAAATCCTTCTCTTTTTCCCAACTGGAAAACCGAAGTACCTAAAATATTTGATTGGGTGTACATAAAGTTAGGAAACAAAACTTGGCAAAAATATGGTGTAACGGTGGTAAACGAGCAAACATCGTACCCTGTACCCGGCAACAGCCACTCGGCAAGGCAGGCAGCAGCCGAGTTATTGTACGCACAGTTAACGGCAGATACAAGCCGCAACCAAAACGCCATTCGCCAATTAAATTGGGCAACATATATGGTTGATTTTGATGGAAAAAACAATTACCCACGAGACGAAGTTTGGTTTTCGGACGGTTATGTAGATTATATACGCCACTATTTAAGGGCAATGGCCAGCCTACCCGCATTAGCTCCCGATGATGAAAATCATATATTAAATTCAACCAGCATTATTTTTAAGGTTGATTATGCTCCGCATTTTAATAAAAGTAATGGTTTAGATTTTCCGGTAGCCGAAGAAAAAGACACTAAAATTTTTTATAAAACCTACGATAAGCAAAGTGAAGAATTGATAAAATTAACCGCTAAACCCAAAGCAGTTTACCAAGGTGCAGAGTTATTACCCGAACAAAAAAACCTCACTAATGATGGCTGGGTATGGGACGCTAAAGGCGGATTGTTGAAAGTGAAACATAGTAAGTTTAATGTGGTAAAGGTTAGGTAGCCCACGGTTTCAACCGTGGGTAATCTAATGTGTTATTTTGGTTAGCCCACGGTTTCAACCGTGGGTAAATAATGCAATTAGCGCACAACCATTTTAATGGTTTTAATTAGGGGAAATCCCCGCTTTTATTTGCAATTATAAAAAATGGTTAAAACCATTAAAAAATAACTGATTAACAATAACCCACAGATAAAACCGTGGGCTATTGCTAACTGTTAACAATAACCCACAGATAAAACTGTGGGCTATTGCTAAAACTGTAATATGATATTAATTATCTATTTATCAAATATTTAGCTTATTTTATTTCATCTAAATAATTATCTTCCATTTTAATCGAATAATATTTTTCATTTGCAAACAAAGATATTTTATAATAAAAAAACACCATCAAACTACAAATATCATTGCCTATCTTACTTACCTTCCCTAAAAAAAATTAAATTTGCGTACAAATAAAAAACAAATGATACCAGAAAACGAACACGTACAATGCCTAATTATAGGCTCGGGGCCGGCAGGTTATACCGCAGCAATTTATGCCGCCCGAGCCGATTTAAAACCCCTGATGATAACAGGTATGGAAATGGGGGGACAATTAACCAAAACCACCGACGTAGAAAACTTCCCGGGCTACCCTAATGGCGTAATGGGGCCCGACATGATGGAGGATTTTAGAAAACAAGCCGAGCGTTTTGGTACCGATATACGTTTTGGTTATGTATCATCGGTCGATTTTTCGGGTGGTGTACATAAAGTAGTGGTTGATGATAACAAAACCATAACTGCCGATACCGTAATTATTTCAACCGGTGCATCGGCTAAATGGCTAGGCTTACCCTCCGAAGAAAAATACAATGGTTTTGGCGTTTCGGCCTGTGCCGTTTGCGATGGTTTCTTTTTTAAAAACCAAAACGTTGCCATAGTTGGTGCCGGCGATACTGCGGCCGAAGAAGCAACCTACCTTGCCAAACTTTGCAAAAAAGTATATATGATTGTTCGCCGTGGCGAGTTTAGAGCCTCTAAAACAATGGTACACCGTGTGTTAAACACCCACAATATCGAAGTTTTGTACCATACCGAAACCAAAGAAATTTTGGGCGATGGTAAAGTAGTTACCGCCGTAAAAGTTATCAATAACCAAACCAACCAAGAACAAGATTTAGACGTTACCGGCTTTTTTGTAGCCATTGGGCATAACCCCAATACCGCAATTTTTAAAAATTGGTTAAAAATGGACGAAACTGGCTACTTAATTACCAAACCCGACAGCACCGCCACCGATATTGAAGGTGTTTTTGTTTGTGGCGATGCCCAAGATAAACTTTGGCGACAAGCCGTAACCGCTGCTGGTACAGGCTGTATGGCCGCTTTAGAAGCCGAACGTTATCTGGCCGCTAAAGAGTTTGCCTAAAATATAGCGTTTGCTTAAAGTAGTTTAACAATGCGGGTAAGGCTTATTTACCCGCTTTTTTTTTATTTGAAAAGCAATTTTACTGCTTATAGGTTATGCTAGCCTTGTTTTCCGCTTTAGCCCCAATGAAAAATTGGGGGCTGCCGCTCCACCCAAGTTTAGGTGGCCAATTGCTGCAAGAAACTTACACCTAAATCCCCCACAATTGCACCAAATACTCAAACAATAACCCTATTAAAACGGCTATGCCAAAACTTAGCAAAGTGCCTATTAAAATATATTCGGTAAGTTTTCGGTCTTTGCTTTCTTTTAAATCGCCAAACCTAAAAATAGATTTTGCAGCCAGTAAAAAACCAACGCCTTCCCAATGGTGGGTAATTATAAAAATAAATACAAACAAACGTTCTAAAATGCCAATAAACCTACCTGCCCGGGCCAACGATTCATCTTCTTTTTCTTCGGTATGTGGTGTCCAAGTTGATAAGGCAACTTTTATAATTACTGCCGAAACATAACTTACAAACACTAAGGCTGTTAAAAAAAGTAAATTTTGGGAGTTTATTAAATTAATTAGAGTAAAAGGTTGGTAATTGTAAACTACACCAGCTATAATTGTAATATGCAGCAGTTGATCTACAAAAAACAACACCCTAATATTAAGTTTTTTATCTAAATTAATTTTTAGTAAATCAATAAAAAAATGGCTAACTATAATAATTATAAACCCTTTCCAATACAAAATATTAAAACCAAGTAATGCTGCCATTACAACACTATGTACACCAATATGCAAGTATAGTTTACCCGATTTATGTTTTTTTGCTTCCTTATCTTTTACCCAACTACTGGGTTGCAAACAAAAATCGCCAATTAAATGAGCTACAAATAGTTGCAAAAATAATATCATTTTATTTTAGATTTTAACAGTAAACGGTATCGTTTTTCCATTTTTACAATTTCATCGTATCCAGCTCTTTTTTGCCTTTCGCTTACCCTACCTTGGCTTATTTCTAGTTGTTTTGCCAGTTCGGTTTGCGTAGCATTGGGCATATTAAACGCCAATGCCATTATTTTTGCCGAGTTTACTGTCCAGTTGTTCATAGTTAGTGCTGCCAAATCTAAGTGTAGGTTCATTTCCTCGTCCAAATCTGGCCAAGGAGATTTTATAGCCAGCGTATTCTTTTTTAGGCTTTCAAATAACTCGCCCGAGTTTATAAAAGCTTCGCCGTTAGCCTCGCTTATACGTGGCGCATCATACGATTTTTCTCCTATGCCAATAGCTATTCTAACGTCTAATGGTTTTATGTTTTTAATTACCGCTTTAAGTTTTAGTGCAGTAAAAAGCGCATCTTCAACAGTATTTACCTCTAATTGAAAATAATCGCCTTTAAAAATCTCCCAAGTTTTGGTTTCCTGCCCAACTGCATTAAATACATCTTTTATGGTGTTTAACCATACCTCTGGTTGTTTTATTTTTCTTGAGTTTACGATATCGCCTGTTATAATGCTGGTCATTCGGTTATTATATTTATTCAAATATATACTTTTAGTAATAAATATTTCAAATTATCTGGTCACAGCCAGATAATTCAAATTATCTGGTCACAGCCAGATAATTCAAATTATCTGGTCACAGCCAGATAATCCAAATTATCTGGTCACAGCCAGATAATCCAAATTATCTGGTCACAGCCAGATAATCATAACTATTGATAAAGGTTTATAAGAAAATAACAGACACTAAATAAAATGGGGCTAACCTTTTTTTGTGGGATGCAAATCATTACCATCTTTACCAATATTTTGGATAGAATGCGATTCGCGAATATTTCTTTCTTGCCTAGCCTTATTTGCCAAGTGTTCGTAAAATTGGTGTAAATGGTCTAGTTCTGTTTCTGTTAAATCTTCAATAGCAACCATACGGTTGCTAGCTTTTTCGCTCGAAGCTATTAATTCGTTAAGTTTTAATTGAATTGATTTCGAATCTTTATTTTGTGATTTTTGTATCAAAAAAACCATTAAAAATGTGATAATTGTGGTGCCAGTGTTAATTACAAGTTGCCAAGTATCAGAAAATTTAAAAATTGGGCCAGTAATTATCCATACTAAAATAACAGAAAAAGCAATAATAAATGCAGCCGACGAACCAGTTGCATGGGTTATTTTGGTAGCAAGAATTTCAAAATAATTTCTCTTAATTGCTTTTTTCATAATAATTTGGCATTTAATTAATTATAACAAAAAAAGCCGACTATCAAAAACAGTCGGCTTTTAAAAAAATATTTTAACTTAAATTAAGTTGTTGGCGTTAATGCAATTTAAATCATCAAAAGCTGCAGTTAAGCGTTTTACAAATTGTTCTTCGCCTTTACGCAACCAAACACGTGGGTCGTAATATTTTTTATTTGGCGAGTCATCCCCATCGGGGCTACCAATTTGTGCTTGTAAATAAGCCTCTTTGCTGGTATAATATTCTAAAATACCTTCCCAAAATGCCCATTGCATATCGGTATCAATATTCATT
This sequence comes from Sphingobacteriales bacterium, assembly GCA_043763845.1. Taxonomy (GTDB): domain Bacteria; phylum Bacteroidota; class Bacteroidia; order Sphingobacteriales; family Sphingobacteriaceae; genus Pseudopedobacter. The sequence continues at coordinate 13,773 of JAYULE010000113.1, read as the reverse complement.
TTTATAGCACCGTACGATATAGCTTCACGTATTTCTTCTTGCGATGAGCCCGAGCCACCGTGGAAAACAAAATCAATGGGTTTAACAGCTGTTAAGCCAAATTTTTCTTTAACAAACTCTTGCGAATTGTGTAAAATAACAGGTTGTAGTTTTACATTACCCGGTTTGTAAACGCCGTGTACGTTACCAAAAGCAGCTGCAATGGTAAATCTAGGGCTTATTTTACTTAGCTCTTCGTAAGCATAAGAAACCTCCTCGGGTTGGGTATATAGTTTTGATGAATCAACATCCGAGTTATCAACACCGTCTTCTTCGCCCCCAGTTACACCCAGTTCTATTTCTAAAGTCATGCCCATTTTGCTCATTCGCTCAAGGTAAGTTTTACAAATTTCTATGTTTTCTTCTAAAGGCTCTTCCGATAAATCAATCATATGAGACGAAAACAAAGGTTTGCCGTGTTGTGCAAAAAACTTTTCGCCCGCATCTAACAAACCATCTAACCAAGGTAATAGTTTTTTTGCGCAATGGTCGGTATGTAAAATTACGGCAACGCCATAACTTTCAGCTAATAAATGTACATGGTGTGCAGCAGATATGCCTCCTAATATACAGGCTTGTAATTTACTATTATCTAAAGATTTACCAGCATAAAACTGTGCACCACCGTTTGATAATTGAATAATTACAGGAGAGTTTACCGCTTTGGCAGTTTCCATAACCGCATTAATAGTATTTGTGCCTGTAACATTTACCGCAGGCAATGCAAATTGGTGTTTTTTTGCACTTGCAAATAAGTCTTGCACTTGTTGGCCGGTTACAACACCCTTAAAATCTTTTAAACTCATAAAATTTGAATGTTAATTAATGGCATCGAAGTTAAAAAAAATCTGTTTGTATTCACTATTTTTTTGATTTTGATAAAATCTCTAGAATATTAATTTTTTTTATCCCATAAAAGCAGCACTTTTTTAATTGAAAATTATTTCAACATAAATTTTAATATTGCTTATTGTTATGTAAAGAACTTAGAAATTTAAGATAAATACTATTCAGCATTTTTTTGTTTCTTTGCAAGCACACACATTTTTTAAAAAAATGGCTTGGTTTAAAAGAGACACAAAAGGAATTGTAACTTCTACGGAAGATAAAAAAGAAGCACCAGATGGTGTTTGGAATAAATGCCCAAATTGCAAAAAAGCACTACATTATACCGAACAGGTTGAAAATAAATACGTTTGCCAATATTGCAACTACCATTTAAGGGTAGGTTCTAAAGAGTACTTTGAAGTTTTGTTTGATGATAACGCCTTTGTAGAATTGTTTGAAAACCTAACATCGGGCAATCCAATAAATTTTACCGATAGCAAAAGCTATCCCGATAGGTTGTTAGAAAGCATTAAAAAAACCGGCTTAAAAGATGCCATAAGGGCTGCAACTGGCAAAATAGACAACCAAGATGTAGTTATTGCCTGTATGGATTTTAAGTTTATAGGTGGTTCTATGGGCTCGGTAGTGGGCGAAAAAATTGCTCGCTCAATTGATTATAGCATTAAGCATAAAATTCCGTTTATTATGATTTCTAAATCTGGCGGAGCCCGAATGATGGAAGCTGCTTTTTCGCTTATGCAAATGGCAAAAACATCGGCTAAATTAGCTTTGTTAAGTCAAGCAAAAATACCTTACATATCATTACTTACCGACCCAACCACAGGTGGTGTAACCGCATCTTACGCTATGTTAGGCGATATTAATATTGCCGAACCAGGTGCGTTAATTGGCTTTGCTGGGCCAAGAGTGATTAAAGAAACCATAAAAAAAGATTTGCCAAAAGGATTTCAAACTTCGGAATTTGTTTTAGAGCATGGTTTTTTAGATTTTATTGTAGATAGGCGTGAAATGAAAGCCAAATTGGCAACGTTTATACGCATGATTGCCAATTAAATTCGAAAATGGTGCTGTATTACTAATCTGTAAAAGCAGTTATAGTGGTGGAAACGGTTTGATAGAAGTTTGGTATTTGTAAAGTTTTATGATTGCAATTTGGAAACTTTACTTATTTACTCTCACATTTACGCTTCGTTGAAGTTGCGAGACAGGGGTTAGTATTGAATGAAAACATACAAAGTAAAACCGCTTAATTAAATTTCATGAAACAAGAAAACCCTTTTCAAGAAAGGAAATGTCTGAACATGAACTCAAAGAATTTGCATAACAACTTAGAAAACCAACTGGTGAAAATTGGGATACAAGTTGCACAATTGATGAATGAAGCCAATGTTTTTGTGGTCAGAAATACACTGGAGAATTCATCGCTGAGTAATAGCGACTATGTATTAGAACTTAGACCTGGAAATGCACACTATTTAACACAACTTGTAATACAAGCTAACAATTTAACCTATGTTGGATTAGATATTTCTGAACTAATGATTCAAGAGTCGACTAAGTTCAGCACTAAAAATGGTTTAGAAAAGATTGCCACCTCTGGCGCATAATCTCCACCAAACACACAATTGCTGGTGCAAGTTTGCAACTTGTGCTTAACTTACATTTGTTATTGAAACAATTGCTTAACATTCATATCTTGCAATAAAATAGTAGAAATTTAAGTGTATTATGATGATAAAGAAAAATCGCATTTATGTAATTTTGCAAAAGATTATTACAAAAATAAGACTTAGATTAGATGCCAATATACCAGTTTTGGTTATGATTACAAATTTGTACTCGCACAAGTTGCAAATTTTCGCTAGGGGGAAGGGCACAAAAGCCAAACTTGCACCCGTGTCTTAAGCAAATAAATAGTATTAATCATTGCAAAATATATTTATATTTATATTAAAATAAGGTAGTATGAATGCTTCAATAAGTTTAAAATTATTTGATATTTCGCAAGAATTTATAAAGGATAAAGAAAAAGCTAGAGAATTTGTAGCAAAAATTGAGAAAACGATTGATGATAAATTTAATGCCGAAAAATTGGTATTAACTTCAAAAATTGATCTACTTAAGATGGAGACCAGAATAAAAAAAAATATATACCTTGTTGGTTTAATACAGTTTATTGCAATTGTTGGAAGTGTATTAGCAATTGTAAGTTTTATGATAAAGTAAATTTTACTATTCGGCCAACCTCCCCTCATACTCTGCACCACATACACAATTGCTGGCGAAAGTTTGCAAATGTGCTTAAACCTACCCCCCGCTGTTCCCAATCTTCGATGCTCTCGCAAGTGGTAAGCTTTTTCAGCGTAACATGTTTGGTCAAATAAACAAAAGTAAAACTACCTTCCTCTCAACACCTCCAGCACTTTCTCTACATCTTCCGCACAATCTACCGAAATACTCTCCAAATCGGTTACAGCCACTTTAATTTTATAGCGGTTTTCTATCCAACGCAATTGTTCTAGCATTTCCATTTTTTCTAAGGCACTGGCAGGTAATTTACTAATGCTTAATAAGGTGGAGGTTAAAAAGCCGTAAATGCCAATATGCTTATAAAAAGTATGTTGGCTTAGCCAATTGGTTGGGGCAATATCTCGCAAATGCGGTAAGGCTTGGCGACTAAAATAAATGGCCTCTAGGTTTTGGTTTAGTATTACTTTTGGGGTGTCAAAATTATGGAGTTCGGCATTGGTTTCTATTTTTTTTACCAAGGTGGCAATGCTGGTGGTAGCATTATCAAAACAATTGGCCAATAGGTTTATTTGTGCGGGGTTAATAAGTGGTTCGTCGCCTTGTATGTTTATAACAACATCGTAACCAGTTATTTTTTGGGCTACTTCGGCGCACCTATCGGTGCCACTTTGGTGCAAGGTTGAAGTTAAAATAACGTTTCCTCCAAAACTTTCTACTTCGGTTACTATGCGTTCGTCATCGGTGGCAACCACCAAATGGTTTATTAAATTGGCTTTTAAAGCTTGTTCGTAAACTCGCCTAATCATTGTTTTGCCGGCTAAGTTTACCAAAGGTTTCCCTGGCAAACGGGTGCTGGCAAAACGGGAGGGTATAACGCCTAATATTTTCATCGGCGCAAGCTAAAATAAACCATTTATTTCTCGTTCTACTTGGTCAATAATGCCCGATAAATGGTCCGAATTGTTAGCAAAATCTAGTTGGTCTTTATCTAAAATTAATAATTTACCTTTATTGTAGCCGCTAATCCATTTTTCGTATTTGGTATTTAGCTTTTGCAGGTAATCTAAACGTATACCGGCTTCGTACTCTCGGCCACGGCGTTGTATGTTTTCTACCAAGGTTGGTACCGATGCTTTAAGGTAAATTAACAAATCGGGCGGGCGAATAAATGCCGTAACATTCTCGAATATAGCTTTATAGTTCTCGTAGTCGCGGGTAGGCATTAAACCCATTTCATGTAAGTTTTCGGCAAAAATATAGGCGTCTTCGTAAATGGTTCTATCCTGTATAATATTTTTATCGCCTTTTTGAATCTCTAATATCTGCTGAAAACGGCTATTTAAAAAATACACTTGAAGGTTAAAACTCCAACGTTTCATATCGTTGTAAAAATCTTCGAGGTAAGGGTTATTGTCAACAGCTTCGTAAAGAGGTTCCCATTTGTAATTTTTGGCCAGCATTTCGGTAAGCGTTGTTTTGCCTGCGCCAATGTTGCCTACTACTGCAATATGCATAAAATCAAATATTTAAACGTTATTTAAAAAGCTCTAAAGCCTATAATTTCTCTTACTTCTTTAATGGTTTTGCTGGCACTTTCTCTAGCTTTAGCAGCACCTAATTTGGCTACTTTTTGCAGGTAAGCGGTATCGGCAGCAATATCAATAATTTTTTCTCTGATTGGGGCAGTAGCCACAATCATATCTTCGGCCAATTGCTTTTTAAAATCGCCATAGCGTATTTGGCAATTTAAGTATAAATCCTCAAAATGTTGTAAAGTATCGGTGGTTGAAACCACTTTCATTAAATCGAACAGGTTTTGTATTTCGGTAGGTTTAGTTTGATTTTGTTGCGTTGGACCAGCATCGGTTAAAGCTCTCATTACTTTTTTACGAATAATTTCGGGCGTATCAGAAAGGTAAACCGCATTGTTTTCTCCTTCCGATTTTCCCATCTTACCATTCCCATCTAAACCAGGAATTTTTATTAGATTTTCTGTAAAATTAAAGGCAAAAGGTTCTTTAAAATATTCGGTTTTATACAAGTTATTAAAGCGGTTGCCAAAAGTACGGCTCATTTCTAAATGTTGCTCTTGGTCTTTACCCACGGGTACTTTTGTTGCGTGATGAATTAAAATATCGGCAGCCATTAAAACAGGGTACGTTAACAAACCAGCGTTTACATTTTCGGGGTTGTTGCGTATTTTATCTTTGAATGATGTACTACGTTCTAACTCGCCCATGTAGGCATTCATGTTCAGATAAAGGTATAATTCGGCAATTTCGGGAACGTTGGATTGTACGTAAAGCGTTGCCTTTTCGGGATTTAGCCCGCAAGCCAAATATTCTACTAAAACTTGTTTAACGTTTGTGTGTAGGTTTGCTGGGGTAGGGTGGGTGGTTAACGAATGATAATCGGCAATAAAAAAATAGCAATTATACTCGTTTTGCATTTTTACAAAATTTTGTACAGCACCATAGTAGTTTCCTAAATGCAATTTCCCGGTCGATCGTATCCCGCTTACAACAGTTTCCATATATGCAACGAAAGTACAGAATTTTTCTATTTTTGAAGTCGATGAAAACATTTTTAAAACAAGCGCATACGTATTGGTTAATTTTTACCATCGCACTATCGTTTTATTTATTGATACCTTTTGTTTATTATTATAGTAGGAAACCTCATCGGTACAAAAAACTTAATTTTTACCGCCGAATTTTCGCTTTTTTATCCTCCGCCTTAGCGGTATTATTTTATAAATACACCTACCAAAGCCCCATAAATTGGGATAAAAACTATATTATTTGCGCCAACCACACCTCAAACCTAGACAGTACCGCCATAACTTTATTGGGTAAAAGCAATATTTTTTTTATGGGTAAAGATGATTTGTTGCGCAACCCCGTAACCAAAATATGGTTTAAAACTATTGATGTGCCCGTAAACCGAGATAGTAAAATGGCTGCTTTTAGGGCATACAAAAAAGCTACCGAGCAATTGCAACTGGGTTTTAGTTTGGTTCTTTTTCCGGAAGGAATTATTGGTGAAAACTACCCACCCGTATTACATCCATTTAAAAACGGGGCTTTTAAAATGGCTATACAAAATAAAATACCCATTTTGCCTGTAAGTATTATAAACAGTTGGCAATTACAACACGATGATGGCAAAGCCCGAGGCAGTAAACCAGGTATTTGCCAAATTTATGTGCATAAACCAATAGAAACCGCTAACTTGCTGCCCCAAAACGAAGAAGAATTAAAGAATGAGGTTTATGGGGTAATTGGTAGTAGGTTAACGTATGTTAAATTCAATTAGGAAATGTTTTAAAATTGAGCATTATGAACAAACCAAAACAAAAAGTTATTTTAAATGCCAATGGTGCCGAAATTACATTATTACATTTTGGGGACGACAACGATTATCTTTCTCTAACAGATATTGCAAAGTTTAAAAATAGTGATGATGCTTTTATTGTTGTAAATAACTGGTTACGAAGTAAAGATACTATTCTTTTTATTGGTTTGTGGGAGCAATTAAACAATCCTAATTTTAAACCTATCGAATTCGATAGGTTTAAAAATGAGGCGGGTACTAATGCATTTACGCTATCTCCCCAAAAATGGGTAAATGCTACTGATGCCATAGGGATAATCTCAAAATCTGGACGCTATGGAGGAACTTTTGCGCACAAAGATATTGCTTTAGAATTCGCCTCGTGGGTATCTGCCGAGTTTAAATTGTATATCATTAAAGACTATCAGCGATTAAAGGCAGATGAGAATAGCAGACTGTCGTTAAATTGGAATTTGGGTAGAGAACTTTCAAAAATAAATTATCGTATTCATACTGATGCTATAAAAGAAAATTTAATACCTCCAGATATTAGCAAGAACTTAAATGCAATAGTTTATGCTAGTGAAGCAGATGTGCTTAATGTGGCACTCTGGGGTATCACAGCCAAACAATGGAGGACACAAAACTTAGATGTTAAAGGAAATATGAGAGATGAAGCAAGCTACCACCAATTAATTGTGCTTGTTAATATGGAAAGTATGAATGCCGAACTTATAAAATTGGGCTTAAGCCAAAACGAAAGAGCAATACGTTAAAATAAAATGGCTATTGAGCAAATCTCATTACTTCTAAAAACACTGCAAAGGAAACTAAAGTAATGAGTATAGAAATTATAAATAAGGGTATTTAGCTTGTAATGAAGCGTTTTTGCAAAAAATTAAGTGCTTTACTTATCAGTAGAAAAAAGTATGTATAAAATCAAAAATAAAATAAACGCATTTCAGTTACATTCCTGTTAAACAATAAACGCTTAAAAAGATAATGAAAATAGACAAAGATACCGTAGATAAAATTGCCCATTTAGCTCGCTTAGAACTTAACGAGGCCGAAAAAGAAAAAGCTATAATTGAGCTTAGTGAAATATTAAGTTTTATGGCAAAACTTGACGAATTGGATACAACAGGGGTACAACCCCTTGTGTATATGAACGATACCGTAAACGTTTTACGCCCCGATGAAGTACACCAAGAAATTACCACAGCCGAAGCTTTAGCAAATGCCCCGTTAAGTGATGGAATTTATTTTAAGGTAGCAAAGGTTATTGAGAAATAGGGGTATATTTTTACTCAAAAAATCTATCAACTAACGGGTATAAACTTTTTTTTTTAACCTTAAAAAAAAAATAATATACTAAATTACCTTACAAACCTGTATTGTTTCTAAATAATTTTATAGCAATTGCCAGTAAAATAATACCAAATGCTTTTCTTAAAATATGTAAACCGTTTACGCCAAAAAGTTTTTCTATTCTTTGGGAGTTTTTTAAAACAGCGTAAACAAATAGCGTGTTTATAACTATTCCTATTACAATATTTTGGGTATCATATTCAGCTTTAAGCGATAATAAAGTTGTCATAGTGCCCGCACCTGCAATAAGTGGGAAAGCCAAAGGTACTATTGATAATGTTGAGGGAATTTCTTCTTTAAAAAAATTAATTCCTAAAATCATCTCCATAGCTATAATAAAGATAACCAGCGAGCCCGCAATTGCAAATGATGAAATATCGAGACCTATGATACTTAGCATACCTTCGCCTACAAACAAAAAAGTAATCATTAAAATTAGCGAAACTACTGATGCTTTTTCTGATTCGATTTTGCCGCCTGCTTTTTTTCTTAAATCTATAATAACAGGTATTGCACCTAAAATATCAATAATTGCAAATAATATCATAGTTACCGATAATATTTGCGAAGGGTTAAAAAAAGTTTTCATTAGGTAGTTTAAGAAGATATGAACAGGACTGTGTTTAAGTTTCTATAAATTTATATACGTTGTTTTATTGTAAAGCAATTTTTAGAAATATTGGTTTCTTGATGTTAAAAAGTATAATTACAACTCTTAAATTTTATTTTAAACATCATATATATTTAAATACAATATAACAAAAAAGTTGCCATTTTTTTAAAAGCCTATAATTAAAACTATTATAATTTTAAAACCGCAATTATTAATAAATTACAACACTATAATGTTCTAATTTATTAATATGAACCAATATAATATTATTTTAATATTTGTATAAGCATTTTATTTGCCATCATTTTTTTATCATTTATTTATAAGTTGAATAATATTTTTAAAAGTTTAAACATTTAATATTGTTTATAATGCACTTACGTTAAGTTTTGAAATTTCGAACAAAGCACCTATGTTTGAGATTAACTAATTTATTTTCGAACCATATTATATGAAAAATTTTTTTAAAATATTGCCTCTATTTTTAATAAGTCAAATTGTATATGCACAAACAATCAACGAGGGTGTTAAATTTGGTTTAAGAGCCGGAGCGAATTTATCAAAGATTCAATTATCTGGTCAATTAGCCAGTAACGAACTAAAAAATGGTATAAAACCTTTATTATCTTATAATTTTGGGCTATATGCTAATATTCCAATTTCGAAAGTGTTTTCTTTTCAACCTGGTTTAAGTATTGTTGGTAAGGGTACAAAGTTAGAAATTAATAGAAACGATTCTTTAAAAACAGGCTTAGGTATTGTTAAATATAACCAAATTACTAAACGAGAATTGAATATTGCCTATTTAGAAGTGCCTTTAAATTTAATTTTTAATTATGAAAATTTTTTTATTGGTGCTGGCCCCTACGTTGCTTATGCTTTATTTGGTACCGATAAAGAATCAGATGAAATTACACTAAGTACTGGTGCTAAGGTTAGAGATAATAATCCTCCAGCTAAAAAAATAATAATAGGAAATGGGGATAATGCAGATATTAGACCTTGGGATATTGGTGCGAATGCTACTGTTGGTTACCAATTAAATAATGGCTTAAATTTTAGTGCAAATTATGCAATTAATTTAGCTAAAACCGATTACAGACCAGGATTTGATATTCAAATGAGTAATCGTGTTTTAACATTTTTTGTAGGCTTCGCATTTTAAAAAAAATATACATTTTAAACAATAAAAGCCAGTAAAATTACTGGCTTTTATTGTAATGTAAAATTTAAAGCAAATACAAAACTGCTGGTTACAGTTTATTTTTACCTTCTAAAGCATTTTTACGCACAACCGAATGTTTTATGCCATAAACAAAGTAAATAATTATCCCTAAAACCATCCAAATGGCTAAACGTAACCAGGTATCCCCAGGTAACGAAAGCATCATAGCTAAACAAACAACAATACCAGCGATAGGAGTAAAAGGAACCCAAGGTGCTTTAAAAGGTCGTGGCGAATCTGGGTCGGTTTTGCGCATTACTAAAATACCCACACACACTAAAATAAAGGCAAATAATGTTCCAATACTTACCATTTCACCCACAATGCTTACAGGCACAAAAGCCGCAAATAAACTTACAAATACAGCAAATAGTAGGTTAGATTTGTAGGGAGTTTTAAATTTAGGATGTACATTAGAAAAAACTTTAGGTAGCAATCCGTCTTTAGACATGGTGAAAAACACCCTCGATTGGCCCATTAACATTACCAACATAACAGATGTGTAACCTGCTAAAATAGCTACAATAATTGCTTGTTGCAACCAAGTATAAGGGGTTTTTGCAATTGCTACTGCAACTGGTGCTGCGCTGTTTTTAAATTCGGTGTAATTTGCAACACCCGTCATTACATGTGAAAATAAAATATATAAAATGGTACAAATAATTAACGAACCAATAATGCCAATAGGCATCCCAATTTTGGGGTCTTTAGCTTCTTGTGCTGCGGTTGATACGGCATCAAAACCAATAAAAGCAAAAAATACTACGCCAGCACCTCTTAATATGCCCGACCAGCCGTAGGTTCCAAAACTATCGGAACTAAAGTATTGCCAAAAACTAATTTCTCCGTTTATCATTTTAGTTTCCCCAATGTTTTCGGGTATGTAAGGCGTGTGGTTTAATGGGTTAATAAATTGCCATCCCACAACTATAAAAATTAAAACTACCGCAACTTTTAAAATTACTAACACATTGTTTATAAAAGCTGATTCTTGTGTTCCACGAATTAATAATAATGATAAACACACAATTATAAAAACTGCAGGCAGATTTAACCAGCCGCTTAAAACTGTGCCATCTGCCTGTGTAATTGTTTCCCAAGGCGACATTGTTAATTGTGGTGGAATGGTTAAATTAAAATAATGCAAAAATTTTATAAGGTACTGCGACCAACTTATTGATACCGTTGCTGCGCCTAAAGCGTATTCTAAAACTAAATCCCAACCAATAATCCAAGCCATAAATTCGCCCATTGTTGCATACGAATACGTGTACGCCGAACCCGCAATTGGTATCATTGATGCAAATTCGGCATAGCATAATCCCGCAAATGCGCAACCTAATGCACCTATCATAAACGAAATGGTTACTGCTGGGCCGGCATTATTTGCCGCTGCTAAACCTGTTAACGAAAAAAGCCCTGCGCCAATAATGGCACCAATGCCTAGGGCTACCAAATTAAAACTAGTTAAAGTACGCTTTAAAGTACCTTCGCCACTTTCGGCAGCTTCTAATAACAATATGTTAAGTGGTTTTTTATAATTCATATGTGTTTTGTAAAAATGTTTTTCTTAAAGATGAGATTATTTTTTTAAAATTGAATAATTAATAAATTTTTTTGAGATTTTACGGTGTGCGCTGGTAAATAGTTGTAAAAAGTTAAATAATTTCAGGGTTAAATTTTTATATGGCACATGTTTTAATATTTTTAAGTTTAAAGCTTTAATAATAACCTATATCTTTAGAACAGTAGCTCAATTAATTATTCTACTAGTCTCATTTTGCATCATTAAACGTCCCCAAACTCATACCTTACAAATTTGTTAAATTTAAAATTTTGGCTATATTTTATTAATTTTTTTTATATTTTTATTAAATGCGTTTTAAATACATAATTATATTTTTATTTTCAGTTATAGCGTGTAATCAACCATCTAAAAATACACTGCCACAAATTGGTTTTGTTGATGCTTTTGAGGATGCTACTATTACACAAGCTAAAATAGGTTTTGTAGCTGCATTGGCTAATAACGGCTTTATTGATGGTAAAAACATAAAAATTATATACAAAAATGCCCAAGGCAGTATTCCTGCTTTAGGGCAAATTGTAAATTATTTTTTAAGCCAAAAGGTAACTTTAATGGCAACATCAACCACGCTTGCTACCCTTACGGCGATACAAAAAACCAAAACTATACCTATTTTTATGATGGTGGCACCAACTCCAAAACTGATGAAAATTGAAGGTAAAAACGGAGAAATTCCTCCAAATCTTTTTGGTGTAACCGAAGATTTAAATTATATAGATTCTTCTTTCAGCATTATCCCAACTTTAATAAAACCCAAATTTGGTAAGCTACGAATAGGTATGGTTTACAACCAAGCCGAGCCACAGTCTGTAGAAGCGCTAGCTCGCATAAATGCTTTAGCAACAAAATACAATGCCGTAATAGTTGCTGCCCCTGTAAATACATCGGCCGATGCCCAATTGGTTACCCAGTTTTTATTGAGTAAAGATTTAGACTGTTTTTTTGCAATCCCAGATAATACCGTGTTTTCAGCCTTCGAAACTATTTTAAAAAACTGCAATCAAAAAAATATCCCAATTTTTACCAGCGAAGCGGGTTTAGTTAAGCGTGGTGCTTTAGCAGCCTTTGGGGCAGATATGTACCAATGGGGATACCAAGCTGGTGTACAAGCTGCTAAGTTTTTAAAATCAGGTAAAACCGATGGGTTACAGCCCGAAATGGTAAAGGTGAGAAAACGCGTTTATAATCCCCAAACCGCAAAACAATATGCATTCACATTTCCCAAAAATTTCGAACCCGTAAAATAAATGGATTTTTACCTAAGCGCAATTTTACAGGGTTTATGCCTTTCGGCTATGGCTTTTGGTATGTTTATATCAATGAAAATATTCAACATTCCCGATATTTCTACCGATGGCACTTATACACTTGGAGGTGTAATTTCTGGCTTTTTCATCAGCCAAAGTTACAACGGATTTGCAATTTTAGGTTTAGTTATTTTGGGAGGTGGACTGGCTGGTGCGGTTACAGGTTTTATACATACAAAATTGAAAGTGAACGCTTTACTGGCTGGTATTTTGGTAATGACGGCCTTATACTCTATAAACTTAACAATTTTAGGACAGTCTAATTTGCCACTAATTAATTATCAAACGCTGTTTACGGCATATAATATATTTCAAAATCCCATACTAAATACTTTTTTTATTGTGGGATTCTTAGTTTTAATTTTATTAATTACGATTTCTTATTTATTAAAATCTGATTTTGGTTTGGCTATGCGGGCAACTGGCAGCAGCCAAACTATGATTAGAGCCTTAGGTGTAAACACCGATGCAATGAAAATTATTGGTCTTGCTATTGCCAATGCTTTAACAGCGTTTAGTGGGTATTTTATGACGCAATTGCAAGGCTTTGCCGATATTAATATGGGTATAGGTATTGTAATTGTAGGTTTAGGCTCTGTTATTATTGGCGAAACATTAATTACTTATTTTAAAATAACCAACATTGCCAATATACTTTTTACAGTAGTGGGTGGGGCTATCGTTTTTCAATTGGTGTTGGCTTTTGCTTTAAGTTTAGGCGTAAACCCCAATTTGTTAAAATTAATTACTGCAGCATTCGTTTTGTTAATTGTGGGTTTGCCCCGATTTTTATCCAAAAAATCAGAATGATAGAATTACAAAACCTAAACAAAATTTATAATGGCGGTTTAGCTAATCAAGTTATTGCCATTCAAAACTTAAGTTTAACTATACACAAAAACGATTTTGTGGTAATAGTAGGAGCAAATGGTTCGGGAAAATCAACGCTTTTAAACTTAATTTCGGGTAATGTGATGCCAACCAATGGGAAAATATGTATTGATAATAAAGAAGTTACACGATTGCCAGATTTTAAGCGTAGCCTCGCTATTGCTCGGGTTTTTCAAAACCCGTATAGCGGTACCGCTGCCGATTTAAGCATTTTAGATAATTTTAGGCTAGCCGCCTTGCGCACTCAAAGTAAAACACTTAAAATCGGTGTAAACCCAAACTTTAAAAACAAAGTAGCAAAACAAGTTGC
>JAYULE010000112.1:0-11699 GCA_043763845.1 Sphingobacteriales bacterium | reverse complement strand
GATAATTTCCCATCCAAATTGGCTGTTTCGGCAACCGAGAAATCATTTTTTAATGAATCGGATTTTAATATTAACAAAGAAGAGGTAGAATCGGCACCACGTCCCCAACTAAAAACATCAAAAATTAAGTCTGGGCCAACCTCTACTTTTTGGTGGTTACGAAAAGGAGCAAATAATTTGGGCGTAACATTTAGTTTAATCTCGGCTTTTTTAACTTCTTCATTACAAGCAAATGTAAAAGTCGCTAATAAAAGAAAGCTTATTATTTTAAAAATTTTTACCATAAAAAAAAGAATAAATTATACTGTATTTTTTAGCTTTTTGTGTTAGTACTTACATTTTTTTTTATGCGAAGAAAAAAAACTTTACAGCGCTTTTAATTGAAATGTAAAGTTTTCCATAATCATATTTGCTAATAAGTTTTTACATGCCGTTTCAACTTTATGCGATGCTATGGTTTCGTTTTCGGCATCAATTTCTAGAGTGATATGGCGTCCAATTCTAACGTTTTGTATTTCGGCTAAGCCCAAGTTTTTCATACTGCTGCTTACTGCTTTACCTTGTGGGTCTAAAATTTCTTTGAGGGGCATTACATCTATTGCTGCTAAAAATTTCATGGTTGGTATTTAAAATGTAGTTGTGAAAAAACTAAGTATAAAATTAATATAATTGGTGCAGCCGCAAACATAAGAAATGCTAAGCAAAAGCTCGAACAAATTAAAAAAATGTATTTGTATTTATTGCATTGCCAACCATTGCTGTTTAGTTTTAACGAAAACAGTTTGATATTACTTACCAACAAATAACTTAAAACCAGAATTAAAACCAATAAAAAGTAAGGGTTGCCAATAAAATCAAAATCGGTTATTAAATAAGGTAACGATATTACAAAAAATGTGTTTGTGGGCGTGTTTAAACCAATAAAGTTTTCGGTTTGTTGGGTATCAATATTAAATTTTGCTAGCCTTATGGCCGAAAAAACAGGTATCAAAAATCCTAAATAAGGAAACCAAAATGGCAAATGGGTGCTTTGCAAAAGCATTTGATAAAATATAACCCCTGGCAATAACCCAAAACTTATTACATCGGCAAGGCTATCTAACTCCTTACCAATATCTGATTTTACGTTTAACAACCTAGCAGCAAAACCATCAAAAAAATCAAATATACCACATGCCAAAACAAAAAAAGCAACCGTTTTAAGGTTGCCATTAAAAGCATACACTACGCCAATGCAACCTGTAAACAAGTTGCCACAGGTTATGGCGTTGGGTATGTGTTTTTTTAGCATTTTTCAGTAATTCCCTAGAACTAGAAAGTATCTAATCTACAAAAGTTTCTTTTAAAACGCCTTTACTCATTTTGATTTCGGCATTATTTAGTTTTCCCAAAACTTTTAAGATTCTTGATTTATCTATAGTTCTGATTTGGTCTATTGAAATCATACCTTTTTTACCATTATGGTTTACAGGCACTCTTGTTGGATATGATTTTGTATTTGTGGTCATTGGACACACAACTAATGTATTTAAATGTTTATTCATTTAGTATGGAGAAACAATAACACAAGGTCTGGTTTTTTTAATTTCACTACCTTGCGTAGAATCTAGATTTACCAATACTATTGAATATTGTGTTAATTCCATTCATCAAAATTATCATCTTCGGTAACACTACTTATAAATAATTTATCGTCGCCAGATGCATTCATTTCTTTAAAAGCTGCTTCCCAATTATTTCTTGGATTGTTTATAGGTTTTAAAACAATTTGACCTAATTCAAAAAATAGTTCAACTTTGTCTTTAATATTATATTTTTCCAAAATCGCTTTGCTTAGTCGTAACCCTTTCGAGTTTCCAATTTTTATAATTGAAGCTTCCATAGTTCTAAATTATCAAAAGTTATTTCAAATATTAATAATTTTTTGTAAATAATTTTGTTATGCTATAATTTACTCAAACGCTAAAAAACTCTTTTGGGCTTTTTTTGGCGACTAACTGGGCGTTTTTATGCAATCACTGCGTGTTTGCTTTTTGGGGCGACCAACGCTTTTCATGCAATCACTATGTAATTGCTTTTTTGGGCGACCAACCGCTTTCTCTGCAATCACTGGGTGTTTGCTTTTTTAGGCGACCACAAGGGTCGCCCCTACTACCCGTTCATCGATACCAAAAATTCGTCGTTACTGCGTGTGCCTTTCATTTGGTTTTGTAAAAACTCCATTGCTTCTTGTGGGTTCATATCGGCCAAGTGGTTTCTTAAAATCCAAACTCGTTGCAGGGTTTCTTTATCTAACAATAAATCGTCTCTACGAGTGCTTGATGCTGTTAAATCAATAGCTGGGAATATACGTTTGTTAGATAGTTTACGGTCTAATTGTAACTCCATATTACCAGTACCTTTAAACTCTTCAAAAATAACTTCATCCATTTTAGAACCTGTTTCGGTTAAAGCAGTTGCTAAAATAGTAAGTGAACCACCGTCTTCTATATTACGGGCTGCACCAAAAAAGCGTTTGGGTTTGTGTAATGCATTGGCATCAACCCCGCCCGATAGTATTTTACCCGATGCTGGCGCAACTGTGTTATACGCTCTTGCTAAACGAGTTATCGAATCTAAAAGTATTACCACATCGTGGCCACACTCTACCATTCGTTTGGCTTTTTCTAAAACTATGTTGGCAATTTTAACGTGACGGTCGGCAGGTTCATCAAATGTTGATGCCACCACTTCGGCCCTTACGTTTCTCGACATATCGGTTACTTCTTCGGGGCGTTCATCTATCAATAAAATAATTAAATAAACTTCGGGGTGGTTTGCAGCAATAGCATTGGCCACTTCTTTTAACAAATTTGTTTTACCAGTTTTAGGCTGGGCAACAATTAAACCACGCTGGCCTTTACCAATTGGGGTAAATAAATCCATAATTCGGGTAGAATAATCGGACGATTTGGTAAACAAATTTAACCGCTCGGTTGGAAATAATGGGGTTAAAAAATCGAAAGGTACACGGTCTCTTACTTCGGCAGGTATGCGGCCGTTTATAGATTCAACCCTTACCAACGGAAAATATTTTTCACCTTCTTTTGGTGGGCGAATGCTTCCACGTACAGTATCGCCAGTTTTTAAACCAAACAATTTTATTTGCGATTGCGATACGTAAATATCGTCGGGCGATGAAAGATAGTTATAATCCGACGAGCGTAAAAAACCATAACCATCGGGCATAATTTCTAACACACCTTCATTAACAATTACATTATCAAAATCAAATGCGGTATCGTTATTGCGGTTTATGCGACCATTACCTGTATTTTGATTTTTTTCGGGGCGTATTTGTTTAACTTCTTGTTTATCGGCTGTATTTTCTACCGCTTCGCTTGCAGTTGCGGCTACCAATGCTTCATTAATACCTTCTTCTTGTTCGTCGGCAACTAGGTCTAAATCGGGTAAATCAAATTGCTTTACGTCGTCTAAAGGCACATCCGATCGTTTTTTTTCTACTAAAGCTGGAGCCTTTAAAGTTCTAGCTCTTTTTTTTGGTTTTAAATTGTTCTCAGATTCATTATCTTCGGATAAATTGGCATCTAAACCATTTTTCGCAGCTTCAATAAGTGCTTGTTGTTCGGTAATTTTAGCTACTAAATCAGCTTTGCGCAATTCATCGGCATTTTCTACACCAAAACTTTTTGCAATATCCCGTAGCTCGGGTACGAGCTTGTCGTTCAATTCAGTTATATCAGACATTAATTGTGAATTATGTTCAAGGATTTTTTTTATCATTTACATCTAGCTCGAAAACTTGTTCTTGTTTAATTCTAAGAAAATTCTAGAATGTTTTGAGCAATAATCTGTAGATGAATTAAGATTATGTTGCAATTTTATACATTTTATTATTACTATCAAAATTTTATAAATTATTTTTTAACAAATCTTCTTTATTTTTTTCAACTTTGTTACCTAAACTCAATTTTTAGCAATGAACCGCCAGCAACTCATCCATCAAATAAAAATAAAAAAAACTTTTTTATGCGTGGGGCTCGATACCGATGTTAATAAGATACCCAAATATTTACTAAGCCTTGATAACCCTATTTTGGCTTTTAATAAGCAAATTATTGATGCCACAAAAGATTTATGCATTGCATACAAAATTAATACCGCTTTTTACGAATGCCTTGGCATAAAAGGTTGGCAAACAATGATTGATACCTTAAATTACATACCCGAAAATATTTTTACCATTGCCGATGCCAAACGTGGCGATATTGGCAACACCGCAACTATGTATGCCCAAGCTTTTTTTGATAAACAGGCATCGGGAATGAGTTTTGATGCCGTAACCGTTGCCCCTTATATGGGTGCGGATAGCGTAAAACCGTTTTTGGCTTTCGCCGATAAATGGACTATTTTATTAGCCCTAACATCAAACGAAAGTGGTAAAGATTTTCAATTTATTAAAAACGAAAACGGCTTTTTGTACCAGCAGGTTATTAAAAAAGCAAACCAATGGGCCAACCCAAACCAATTAATGTACGTTGTGGGTGCAACCCGTGGCCAAGCGTTTGAAGATATTAGAAAAATTGCTCCTGATAATTTTTTGCTGGTACCAGGCTTAGGCGAACAAGGCGGCAACCTAGCCGATGTTTGTAAATATGGGCTTAACGCCGATTGTGGCTTAATAGTAAACTCATCTAGAGGAATTATTTACGCTGGGGCGGATGAAAACTTTGCCAACGCAGCCCGTACCGAAGCCTTAAAAATAAAGCAAGAAATGGAAGTGGTGTTGGGTAGGATTTTTGAAATGTAATTTTATCCCTCGCCAACGTTTTTTTTTAGGCCTTAAACCGTCGACAAGGATTTCAACCGTTGTTGAGGTTTAGTTGCCTAAAAGTGATTTTGTTTAATAATTCAACTCATTCAAAATTTCATTTATGTTCTTTTTTAATTTGGATTTTGCAAAAATTAAAATATAATTGATTTGGTTTTTTACCAAAACATCCCTATTATTGATTTGTTTTTTTGTCAATTTAACACCATTATTGGTTTGTTTTTTGTTAAATAAACCCTATTATTGGGTTGTATTTTTATTATTTTACAATAAATTATGTATTTAGAGCGCAAAATAGATGAAGAATTATCGCTTTGGAAAAAAGCTAATAATCGCAAACCGCTGGTTTTAAGGGGTGCAAGGCAGGTGGGTAAATCTACTGCGGTTAAACATTTAGCAACTCAGTTTAAATATTTTGTAGAGATAAATTTTGATGAAAACCCCAGTTATGCCTCGGCTTTCGAAAACGGGCTAAACGTAATTCAAATTTGCGAACAGCTTTCGGTATTAACCAACACACACATAATAGCTGGCGAAACATTATTGTTTTTAGATGAAATACAAGCTTGTGTACCCGCCATATCATCGTTAAGATATTTTTACGAAAAAATGCCACAGCTGCACCTTATTGCCGCTGGCTCGTTATTAGAATTTGCTTTAGCCGAAATCCCTTCATTTGGCGTAGGTAGGGTTAGGTTTATGTTTATCTATCCGTTTTCGTTCGAAGAGTTTTTAATGGCAAATAAAGAAACTGGTTTGTTGCATATTTTAAAAGAAACAAACACAAAAAACCCACTTATAACAGCTGTACATCTAAAATTAAATCAATACCTAAAAAAGTTTTTAATTATTGGAGGCATGCCCGAAGCCGTACAAGTTTACCTAACCAGTGGCAGTATGATAGAAGTTCAGCGGGTTTTAGATGATTTAATTTTAACCATACAGGCCGATTTTGTAAAATATAAAACCCGAATAACGGCTATTAGCATTAACCAAGTTTTTAATGCTGTAATACAACAAATAGGCCATAAATTTAGCTACACCTACCCAAATTCAACCCTTAACAATGTGCAAATTAAAGATGCATTAACCTTGCTACAAATGGCTGGTTTATTGTATCCTGTTACACATACAGCAAGTAATGGCATACCTTTAAGTGCCGAAATAAATATAAAAAAAAGAAAGATTTTAATTTTAGATACCGGGGTTTTTCAAAGGATATTGGGTTTAAATATTGCAACTTTATTAATAGAAAACGATTTTGAAGTTATAAATAAAGGTAACATTGCCGAACTTTTTGTAGGTTTAGAATTATTAAAAAACGCATCGTGTTATCAAAAAACCGAATTGTTTTATTGGCATCGGGAAGTAAAAAATAGCCAAGCCGAGGTTGATTTTGTTATTCAGAAACAAGATAAAATTATACCTATTGAAGTAAAAGCTGGCACTAAAGGCACAATGCAAAGCTTATACTTATTTTTAACAGAAAAAAAATTAGCGTTTGGTATTCGTTTATCTCTAGAAAATTTTGGTGAAATAGAAAAAGTAAAAATATACCCACTATACGCCGTTATGAATTTGTTTTTGGATGAAAAGAATGAACAATTTTAAATCCTATGAAATATTAAATTTTAGTGTGGCAAAATTTAAACAGAAAACAAACATTAAAGACCTATTTTACAAAACAGGTAAATTAAGTAAACGTAAAATTATTACAATACTATGCAAACCCTAAACGATACCCACCAACAATTTGCCGCATTTTTCGAGAGTAAAACCTTGCAACCTTTTGCGTATTGGGTATCAAAAAAATTAAGCGAAGGGCATATTTGTTTTGATTTAAATGAGATTGCAAACGAGCAAGAAAACCTGCCCACTTATTACAAAAATGCTGTTTTTAATGAAATTACTTTAGCCAAAGAATCTTTAGTTACTTCACAAAATAAGCCTAAGCAACCTTTTTTATTACATAACAATAAGTTATACCTGCAACGGTATTTTAATTACGAAAGCCACATTTTAGCTAAAATTTTTGAGTTGGGCAACAGTGAATTAGAATTTGTGAATGAGCGAATTGAGAAACTAAAAACACTCAATTCTTTTATAAAAACACTTTTTACCACACCCTATAAAACTACCGAAACCAACTGGCAGTTGGTAGCCACCATAACTGGCGTTTTAAATAATTTTACCATAATTACGGGTGGCCCAGGTACGGGCAAAACCACTACGGTTGCTAAAATTTTAGCCATTTTATTTGCTATAAACCCCAATTTAAAAGTGGCTTTGGCAGCACCAACAGGTAAAGCTGCTGCCCGTATGGCCGAAAGTTTAAAGGCTTCAACGGCATTGGCAACCTCAAATATTCCCGAAAGTATTGCAGCAAAATTTGGCCTTTTACAGCCATCTACCATTCATAGGTTGTTGGGTTTTATAAAAAATTCGCCATATTTTAAACATAACCAAACCAACCCACTTAATTACGATGTGGTAATTGTTGATGAAGCTTCGATGATTGATGTTGCCCTTTTTGCAAAACTTTTAAATGCTATTGGTCCGCAAACTCGCATCATTTTATTAGGCGATAAAAACCAATTGGCATCGGTTGAGGCAGGCAGTTTATTTGGCGATTTATGCCAAACCCAACAAAATCTAAATTTATTTAATACCCAAACAGCGGCTTTTATTAACAACTTTGTAAATAATGTTGAAGAAGAAATAAACGCAAATAGTATCGCTAATAACCACCAAAACCACCCTTTATACCAACATATTGTTGAACTGAAATTTAGTCACAGGTTTAAAAATAACGAAGGTATTGGCCTGTTTAGCAAGGCAATTATAGAAAATAACGTAAGCCAAATCAATAATTTTATTTTGGCTAAGGCCGATACTCAAGTGGCTATTGATACCCAATATTCGAAAACATTTTTTGAGGATTTTATTGCAGGCTACGAGGAATACATCCACGAAAGTGATATAAAAGTAGCCTTACAAAAATTTAATAAGCTGCGTATTTTATGTGCCATCCGCGAAAGCGACCAAGGATTATATGCCCTAAATAAAAATGTTGAAAAATACCTTTCCAGCAAAAACTTAATAGATACCCGAAGCGAGTTTTATAACCATCGCCCCATAATTATTACAAGCAATAACTACGTTTTAGAGCTTTTTAACGGCGATATTGGTTTAATAAGACCAGATGAAGATGGCGAACTTAAAGCCTGGTTCGAGGGTGAAAACGGCGAAATTAAATCGGTTTTGCCGGGCTTAATTAACAAAACCGAAACCGTTTACGCAATGACCATTCATAAAAGCCAAGGCAGCGAGTTTGAGCAGGTTTTAGTGGTTTTGCCACAACAACAAAACATTGCCATTTTAACCCGAGAATTGCTGTACACGGGTATTACAAGGGCAAAAAGTAAAGTTTTTTTACAAGGCACACAAGCTGTAATTTTACAGGCTGCCGATGCGCAGGTTAAGCGTACATCGGGCATTGCCGGTAGGTTTTTAGAGCCTCAAAATTTTTAATTCAATAATAATTTACCTAAATGGCTATAAATTTACATGTTTCTAACTCTTTAACGCAACTGGCAAAAAACTTGTGTGTAAATTTACAGCAAGAAAACAATTCGGTTTTTCAGGCGCATTTTTTGGTTACCCAAACCGATGGTATGAACAATTGGTTAAAACTGCAAATGGCACAAAATATGGGCATTGCAGCCAATTATAAGTTTTTAAAACCCAACGATTTAATACAACAAGTATATAATTTATTTATGCCTTGGGGCGATGTAAAACCGCTATCGGCCGATAACCAAACCTGGCTTTTGTATAAATTATTGGCCGAAGCTGAGTTTACAAATCGGTTTAAAACGGTAGCCAATTATTACCATAACCAAGGCCCCGATAAAGAAATTAAACGCTTGGCATTGGCGCAAAAAGTTGCCGATTTGTTCGACCAATATCAAATATACAGGCCACACTTAATACAAGACTGGAATAAAGCCAGCCTAAAAGATTTACCTATAAACGATTGGCAAAAATACCTTTGGGTAAAAACTAAACAACTATTAGGCAAGCAATTACTTGATAAAACGGTGCTAAGCGATTTTATTTCTACAGCTTTACAAGACCCACAAAATCAGCATAAGCTAAAAGAAAATATGCCCGCAGTACACCTTTTTGGTTTATCAATAACTACAGATTATCATTTAAATTTATTTTATAAAATTGGGCAATTTATAAACGTTTGGTTTCACATTATCAATCCCGCCCCAGCGGTTTACTGGTTTGATGATAAGAGCGAAAAACAGCTGGCAATTTTTAAAAACAAAAGCTTTAACCACGATATACAAAACCAAGGAAATGCCCTTTTAACCAATTGGGGAGGTATAATTAAAGAAACTTTTGGCTTACTTTTTAAAAACGAGGAACTTTTAAACGCTTACGAAACCATAGCAATTGAAGAACCAGCAACCAATACTTTATTACACAAAATACAAAACGATGTATATAATAATGCACTTGGTGAAAATAGAAATGAACTGGATATTACCACTATTTTAGATGGTTCTATTACCATAAACTCCTGTTTTACGCCAGTACGAGAGGTAGAAGTTTTATACAATTATTTGGTGCATTTGGTTGATAATGAAAACAATGAAACTTTTTCGGCCCGAGAAATAGTGGTTATGGTAAGCGATATTGATGCTTACGCTCCTTACATAAAAGCGGTGTTTAGCAATGCACCTTATCAATTTCCGTTTACCATTGCCGATGAAAGTATAGCCACCGATGATACCCTTTCGGGAGCATTAAAAGCCATTTTATCCTTAAATAGCGAAAACTTTAAAGCCGAAAACGTACTGCAGTTACTAGACCATAGCTATATTAAAAATAGGTTTGGCATAGCCGATTTAACTCTAATAAGAAATGTAGTTGGCCAAGCAAATATTAGATTTGGTATTGAAGGCAACCTTGAAAATGAAAGCATTTTTGTAAGTTGGGAATATGGCTTGCAACGCATTATTTACGGCATTTGCATAAGCGGCAGTGAAGAATATTTTGGGCTTGAACCCAGTATTTTCCCGCTTGATATTGTAGAGGGTGCAAACGCCTTAGCCATAGTTAACTTTTGCCATTTTGTACAGGTTTTAATTGACTCTATTAAGCAACGAAAGAAAAACCGTGATTTAGCAAACTGGGTTTTGTATGTACAAAATGTATTACACAATTTAGTTTTTGAACCTAACGAAGAAGCCGATGAAGATTACGACTTGTTAATAAAACAACTGGCAAAATACAGCGAATTAGATGGCATTTTAACCGAACAAATTATTTACGATGTTTTTGCGCATAACTTGTTAAAAAACTTGGGCAGTGCAACACGTAGCAGTACTTTTGTGGCGGGTGGCATTACGTTTTGCTCGTTAATTCCTATGCGTAGTATTCCGTTTAAGGTAGTGGCTTTATTGGGTTTAAATTTTGATAAGTTCCCTAGAAAAGAGAAACCCATTAGCTTTAATTTGATGGATAAAAAGCAAGCCGGCGACCGTAATGTAAAAGAAAATGATAAGCATTTGTTTCTAGAAACCCTGCTATCGGCACAGCAATATTTGTACATAAGTTATGTGGGGCAAAGTGTAAAAGACAATACGGTTATTCCGCCATCGGTATTGGTTGATGAGTTACTTGATTACATACAAACTGGCTGTATAAACGCCAATGATGTTGCAAAACAATTGATTACTAAACACCCATTACATAATTTTAGCAGTAAATACAGTAACACCAATTTTGGTTTGTACAATTATTTAGACGATTTAAAAACATCTGAAACTACTAAAAAGAATGAAAAAATAGAAATCCAACCCTTTGATTTTACCTACATTGATTTGGATAAGATGATAAGTTTTTTTCAAAACCCGTTTAAAGGTTATTACAACAATGTGCTAAATATTTTTTACCAAACCACCGATGTTTTATTACCCGAAACCGAATTGTTTGATTTAGACAACTTACAAAAATGGAGTTTTAAAAATACACTGTTGTGGATGGATGAAGCACAGCTTAACACCGCTAAAAACCAGTGGGTTAAAAGTGGGCAATTGCCCTTAAAAAATATGGCAACAGTAAATTTGCAAGCCTTAGAAAATGAAGTAAAACCGATTAAAAAATTATTATTTGATTGTGTAGGTAATGCCGTTGAACAAACACAATCTATAGAAATTACAATAAATAAAACCACCGTTAAAACCTTTTTAAAAGGTATTTATGATGATAAATTGGTGGAAATTTGCTGGAGTAAAAATGAACGAAAGCATTTATTAGCTGCCTATATAAAATACCTAGCCGCCGCTGCGGCAGGTTTAAATTTGCGTTTACATTTTATAATTGCCCAAAATAAGGCCATTTTTGAGGGGCAATTCATTACTCAACAAGATGCCATTGAGAGGTTAACTAAATTAATTGATTTGTATAAAAAAGGACATAAAGAGATATTGGTTTTTTACCCCAATTTGAAAATAAATCTTAAAAAAATTGGAGATTCAGACACATTTTTAAGCCTGCTAAAAAAAGAATCGGAAAGTGAATTTGTGGATGAATATTTTGCAAAAGTTTACAAGGAAGGTTTTTTTGAAGGCAAAAATATATTTGATGAATATTTAAAAAATATTGATTTTTTATTATTGGCATTAGTGAATTTTTATCCAACACATTTGTTTAAAACACCAAAATAGATACCAATAAAAAACAGAATAATGGCTAATTCTACTTTTATACTTTAAGAATCTTCATTTTTATAATATCTATCAATATCTTTTTTGCGAGATTTGTGCCTCTTAATCATTTGGTTATGCAACAA
>JAYULE010000111.1:0-48080 GCA_043763845.1 Sphingobacteriales bacterium | reverse complement strand
CTTACTCCTGAAAAAAGTGAGCTGATTAAATATGCCTTTTAATTAATTGAAAACCAAATAGTTATAAAAAGTGCTTGACGGCTATGCCCCTTTGGGGGCTAGGGGGATAAAAAAGGATGCCGCTTCCATCGTTAACGCTCTAAAATCGTAACTAAAACCTATGGTACGAAGCCCGTTGCCCGAGGCTCGAAGCCTAAAAAGCCAAAAAAGATAAAAAATGTTAATTGATAAAAACGAATTTAAGGTAAATGTACAATCGGAAATTGGCGTTTTACGCAGCTTAATTATACACAGCCCCGATAGCGGTTTAGGGAAAATTGTACCCGATAAAGCGCAAGATTGGCTTTTCGAAGATATTGTACATTTAGATACCATACGCAAAAACGAGTATGATTACTACGTAAAATTGTTGCTTTATTTTTTAGATGCTAATAAAATTAAAGGTAAATTAAAAGCTATAGATGCGGATGCTAGTCGTAGCTTTTATAAGCCTAACAATGCCGATTTCCATAACTCTACCCGAGTTATAGAGTTACAAAACCTACTGGCCGATATTTTAAAAGATACCCAAGTTTGCCAAAAATTAGTTGCCGCCGTATGCGCCACCGAAGGTATTACCTATAACTTACAAAACATATTATTGGCGACCGCACCACCCCAATTAGCACAAATTTTAATTTCGGGGACTTTGCCAAACCAACAAATGATTTTTGCGCCCATACCCAATTTTATTTTTACCCGCGATATTGGCATCACTATAAACAGCCATATTTTAGTAAATAAAGCAGCAAAAAAAGCCCGCTCCCGAGAAACATTATTGGCTAGTTACATATTTTTTAACCATTCGTATTTTAAAAACTACCAACAAAATATTATTGAAATACCCAATACTGTACAACATTTTTTAACTACAAACGATGATAAAGACGAAAAAAGTTCGATAGAATGTGGTGATTTAATGATGGTAAGCAAAAACCATTTATTAATAGGTTTAAGCGAGCGAACATCGGCCGTAGCCATAAAAAAAACCATAGAAATACTGTTCGATAAAAAAGTGGTTAAAAAAATTACAGTAATTAAAATACCAAAAAAACGGGCTTTTATGCACCTCGATACTGTTTTTACTCAGGTTAAAAAAAACATGTGGGTAATTTTACACAGCATTGGTAAAAATTACCCCAGCAACGTTACACCTATTTTTAATTTTTTGTCTTCAAAACCTGATGAAATACCCGAAATTACGCAGTTTTTTGCCGATGAAACTATAAAACCAAAAACGTTTGAATCGGTAGAATTACTTTTAACCGATGTTAGCGAAAACGATTTAGGTAGCACCAAAAAAACTGAGTTTATATACTCGGGTAACCAACAGTTCCCTCACGATTTACGTGAACAATGGTCAGACAGCTGCAACGTTTTAGCTTTAAAAGAAGGGGTTGTATTAGGTTACGATAGAAACGATTTTACCATTAATGCATTTAGAAATAATGGTTTTAGCATTATAACCGTTAAAGATTTGTTAGATAAATTTGAAACAGATGAATTAAACCCTCAAACTTTAGAAAATACATTTATTACTATGCCATCCGCCGAGTTATCAAGAGCTAGAGGTGGTTTTCATTGTATGAGTTTGCCTATTTGTAGGGATTAATTTGGATTGTGTTTTAAGCAGGAGTAAAATATGTTTATATACAAATATTAGTTTTAATAGTAATGTTTGGGTAAAAATAGTGGAACTTGGGGAACACACACACCAACGGGGGAAATTGCAAATGAGAATAATATAAAAAATAACTAACGTAAATATGAAAAAGCATTTACTTCTACTTTTATACCTTAAAAAAATTTGTATATAAGCAAACCTGTAAAATCATCTAGTATTTTGCAGGATTTGAACACGAAGAGTAAACCAGACACATTGCCACACATTTTAAACAAAACAAAGTAACATACCACACAATAGAGTTTTTGCCCGATGTAGTACATCAATTAAACGCAAAAAATCCCAACCAAAAACTAAAAGATTTAAGCAAGCCACAAAAATCAAATTTTGAAACCCATAAACTAAGCAATTTTAACAACAACCTCGAAGCATACCACCACTTAAAAATAAATTTAGTAGCCTTGCTACTTCACTCTACTAATTTTATATTAAAACTACACCTTGGTGAAAGCATATTTGTTGGAGGAGGCTTTAGCAAAAAAAGTATTTATATGAACTTATTAACAACTTATTATCCAGATATGGAAATTTATGTAGCTTCAATAGTACAAGCTTTCGCAGTAGGAACGGCAATAGCTATATATAAACATTTGAACACCAAAACTTAACCAAATATATTATAGAACTTAAGCTTTTTGCGCTGTATGAAAATTTACTAGGGTAATTAATTTGTAGCGTTTTTAAAAACTAAAAATAAATTAAAAGAAAAAAAAGCCTTTAAACTAATTCAAAGGCTATTTTTAGTTAAAATTTTTAGTTTTAATTAAGTCAATTGTTTGTTTAATTTTTCGGCTAATACCGATTTTGGTACAGCACCTATTTGTTTATCTACGATTTCGCCATCTTTAAAAATTAATAAAGCGGGGATGTTTCTAATACCAAATTTTACCGAAATTTCGGGGTTATGGTCAACATTTACTTTACCAACCACCGCTTTGCCGTCAAAATCTTTAGCCAATTCTTCTACAACTGGGCCAACCATTCTACATGGGCCACACCACTCGGCCCAAAAATCAACTAAAACTGGTTTATCTGATTTCAATACCAACTCCTCAAAGTTTGCATCGGTTATTTCTAATGCCATAATATATATATTTATTGTTTTGTCAAATATAGGTTTTCAATTTGCCAGCAGCAAATAGATTTTTGTAATGGTTAGATAGAAATGATTTATGAATATCCATTTATGATTTTAAGTATCTTACAAAAAAAAACAAATATAAATACCTACTTTTGCGCCGATATAAAATAATAAAATATGAGTTTAAATGTTTTTAAAAAGTCGATTGACTTAGGCGATGGCCGTATCATTGAAATTGAAACTGGTAAATTGGCTAAACAAGCCGATGGTGCAGTGGTAATTAAACAAGGTAATACGATGTTGTTGGCTACAGTTGTTTCTAACAAAGACGCAAAAGAAGGTGTCGACTTCCTTCCTTTATCAGTTGATTATCAAGAAAAATATGCGGCAACTGGTCGCATTCCGGGTGGTTTTTTACGCCGCGAAGCTAGATTATCCGATTACGAAGTTTTAATTTCGAGATTGGTTGATAGGGCTTTACGTCCGTTATTTCCCGAAGATTACCATTCGGACACACAGGTAATGATTTCATTAATATCGGCCGATAAAGATATTATGCCAGATGCTTTAGCGGGTTTAGCGGCTTCGGCAGCTTTAGCCGTTTCCGATATCCCGTTTAACGGCCCAATATCTGAAGTTCGTGTAGCTAAAATTGATGGTAAATTGGTTATTAACCCTGGTATGGCCGATTTAGCCCGAGCAACCTTAGAATTTATTGTTGCTGGTAGCGAAAAAGATATTAATATGGTTGAAGGCGAAGCAGATGAAATTCAGGAAGAGGATATGATTGAAGCCATACAATTTGCCCACGAAGCTATAAAAGTACAAGTTGCCGCACAAAAAGAATTAACGGTACTTACAGGTAAAACTGTAAAACGTACGTATAACCACGAAAGCAGTAATTTAGAAATGCGAGCGCAAATTTTCACAAACACTTACGATAGAGTTTACGCTTTATCTAAAGCTGGCGGAAGTAAAGATGAGCGTAGCGAAGGTTACAAAGCCATACAAAACGAAGTAGTTTTAGGATTAGGCGAAGGTGCTTCAAGCAGCGATGTGTTTTTAGCTAAAAAATACTTTCACGATGTGCAATACGATGCCGTACGTAACCTTTTGTTAGATGAAGGCATACGTTTAGATGGCCGTAAAACTACCGAAATACGCCCAATTTGGAGCGAAATTGGTTATTTACCTGCCGCTCACGGTTCTTCGGTATTTACACGTGGCGAAACACAATCGCTAACTTCAGTAACTTTGGGTGCCAAAGATGCCGAGCAAATGATTGATGGTGCGTTTATAAATGGCTACAATAAATTTTTATTACACTACAATTTCCCAGCTTTTTCTACTGGTGAGGCTCGTCCTAATCGTGGGGTTGGTCGTAGAGAAATTGGACACGGCCATTTAGCTATGCGTTCTTTGAGAAAAGTTCTTCCAGCTGATGATCAAAACCCATACACCATTCGTATTGTTTCCGATATTTTAGAATCTAACGGTTCATCATCAATGGCAACAGTTTGTGCTGGAACATTAGCATTGATGGATGCTGGTATTAAAATTAAAGCACCCGTTTCTGGTATTGCAATGGGTTTAATATCTGATAGTAAAACTGGTAAATATGCTGTTTTATCTGATATTTTAGGTGATGAAGATCATCTTGGAGATATGGATTTTAAAGTTACGGGTACTACAAAAGGTATTGTGGCTTGCCAAATGGATTTAAAAGTTGATGGCCTATCGTACGATGTTTTAAGTGAAGCTTTAAACCAAGCCAAAGCTGGCAGATTACATATATTAGGCGAAATGGCTAAAACCATAAGCGAACCAAGAGACGACTTTAAAGAACACGCTCCACGTATTGTTAGCTTACGTATTGATAAAGAATACATTGGTGCAGTAATAGGGCCTGGTGGTAAAATTATTCAAGAAATGCAGCGTGAAACAGGCGCAACTATTTCAATTGAAGAAAAAGATAACCAAGGTATTGTACAAATTTTTGCCGATAACAAAGCTGCTATTGATGCTGCCGTTACTCGAATTAAAAATATTGCTGCCCGCCCCGAAGTTGGCGAAGTATACAATGGTAAAGTAAAATCTATTATGCCTTTTGGTGCCTTTGTAGAAATTATGCCAGGTAAAGATGGTTTATTACATATTTCTGAAATTGATTGGAAACGTTACGAAACTATGGACGGTATATTTAAAGTTGGTGACGAAGTAAAAGTAAAATTACTAGAAGTTGATAAACAAGGTAAATTAAAGCTTTCTCGTAAAGCATTATTGCCTCGTCCAGCAAAAGAAGAAACTACCCCAGCGGTATAGTTTTAAAATATATTAAAAATGAGGCTGCCCGAAAAGACAGCCTCTTTTTTTATATCTCAAAGATTTATTAATTGTTGCTGATGCATTTAATTCTTGAATCTGTGGTTTAAGAAGCGAGTAAATTATTTAAAATTTTTACAATTAAACTAATCCTCTGAGGTTGCTAATGTTTTAATTTGGTTAAGAGAAGCACTTAAGTTATACTTTTGCTCTTCAATCATAACCCTTAAGTAAGCAGGTAAATTTTCATGATCTAGAGCCATTTTGTAAGCATTTTGTGCTGCCTGTTCGCCAAATTCGCAATTTGATAATATGGCTTTACGATTATGGCCTGAAAACATTGCTTTAACATCCATCCAAACGCGATATATTTTACCACTATTTGTAGTTCCAGATTGTGCATCATTACCTTCCGCAATAATTTCAGTAGCTAAAGCCATTTTATAATTTCGGCTCTCGTCAATCATTTCCAAAAATAAGTACTTTAAATCTTCATCTTCATCTTTCAATTCTTTTACGGCTTTTTCGTAGCCAACAATACGATCGTTATTTATCAAAACTAAATCGTTTAAAATTTCTGTGCTTTTATTTTCCATGGTTAGATTTTTCTTAACTAAAAACAAATATTGTTCCACGCCTTTTTGGTAAGAAATTTGATAGGTTTTTAGTACACTAAAAAATTTACTATGGAAAATCAAATCAATAATTCGCATCAAAACCAAAACTCGGATGAAAATCACATTAAAACTTTAGAAGGTGCAGAAGCACTAAAAAAATTAAAAGATATTGCCACAACAGCAGAAAATTGTTTTTTTGTAACAAGTATTAAAACAGGCCTTCCTGTTTCGGTACGACCAATGTCTGTACAACAAGTTGATGATGAGGGTAATTTATGGTTTATGGCTTTAAAGGATAGTACTAAAATTAAAGAAATTGCTACCGACCCGTTTACACATTTGTTTTTTCAAGAAAGTAAACATGCAGGATTTTTAAATATTTATGGCATCACAGAAATAGTTTCAAGTCAAGAAAAAATAGATGAGTTATGGTCGCCTATTTTAAAAGTGTGGTTTCCGGGCGGTAAAGACGATAACAATATCACCTTACTAAAAGTAGTACCAGTTAACGTTTATTATTGGGATACAAAATGGGAGTGCAGTTGCTTTTGCGAAAATGGCTTTGTCGTTAGTTACAGGAAAATCTATGGACGACTCTGTTGAAGGTAATTTAAACTTTTAATATGTTTATGAGATGCTTAAAATTAAAATAAA
This sequence comes from Sphingobacteriales bacterium, assembly GCA_043763845.1. Lineage (GTDB taxonomy): Bacteria > Bacteroidota > Bacteroidia > Sphingobacteriales > Sphingobacteriaceae > Pseudopedobacter. The sequence continues at coordinate 41,683 of JAYULE010000111.1, read as the reverse complement.
CTACTTAAATAAATGCAATATTTATTTTAGTAATGTGTTTTACTTTCGCTTTTAGCCCACATTTCAAAAACTAAAATTGCCTTATTCTGCATTATTTGCTCCGATTTTAGTTTTCTATTTTCTGGCAATAAATCTAATTCGGCATAAATAAAATCATCGTCGAAGCCAACATTTGCAGCGTCTTTTTTACTATTACCATAATACATTTTATCAAGCCTTGCCCAATAAATTGCACCTAAGCACATTGGGCAGGGTTCGCAACTGGTGTATATAGTGCAACCTGTTAAATTAAAAGTATTTAAGGCGGTACAAGCCAAGCGTATGGCGGCAATTTCGGCGTGAGCGGTAGGGTCGTTACTGGGTACAACGGTGTTTGCACTTTGTGCAACAAGTTCTCCGTTTTTTACAATAACTGCTCCAAAAGGGCCGCCTAAACCTTTTTCAATATTATTTTGAGATAGCGCAATGGCCATCATCATAAATTTGTAATGTTGGTTTTGCATAGTTTTAAAATAAAAAAACCCGATAAATTTTATCGGGTTTTTTTCAATTTCTATTTTTTTTATTTATCAGATTTATACTCCTCATTTAAACCTTTAATAACTTCTTTTGTAATATCTAAACTTTCATCGGCAAATAAAATGGCACTGTTACTTTTACTGTAAGTTAATACCATTTTGTAGCCTTTAGTTTTAGCATATTTTTTTAAATACTCGGCAACTTTGTTGTATAATTTTTCGTTTTCAACGCCTTCTTCATTTTGCAAAGCTGCACCAGCATTTTGTTGGTAACCTTGTAATTCTTGTTGTTTACGGGCTAAGCGTTGTTCGGTTGCTGCTCTTTGGTCGGCACTTAGTGCGGCCGCACCTTGTTGGTATGCGGCAACTTCGCGTTGAAAAGCAGTGCCTTTGGCTTTTAAATCGTCTTGGGCTTTTTTAGATTTTCCTTCAAACTTGGCTTTAATTTCTTTAAAATAAGTGTAATTATTTAATAACGAATCCGAATTTACATACACAATAGCAGCATTTTCGTCTTTAATTTCGGTAGTTTTTACGGCTGCTTTTTCGGCAGTTTTAGGTTGTTCTTTGCAAGCGTTTAAGGTTAGGGCAACAACAGCTACTAAACCTAATTTAGATATTACCGATAATTGGTTCTTCATATTAATTTAAAAATTTAGGCAAAGATATAATTTAGCTAAACCTAACCTAATGTTTAACAAATTTTAACCAATGCTTAATGTCATTTTTTACGATTTAATTCATTTGGTTTAAGATAAACTTTTGAGTTCATAATAAAATCTTAAATTTGTACGCTTAAGCAAGCATTGCATGAGCGACTCGATTAAACACGAATGCGGTATAGCATTTATCCGACTTTTAAAACCTCTCTCTTTTTATCAAGAAAAATACGGTACAGCACTTTATGGGCTAAATAAACTGTATTTATTGATGGAAAAACAGCATAACAGAGGGCAAGACGGAGCAGGTATTGCAACCATTAAATTAGATGTTAAGCCGGGTAATCGATACATTAGTCGCCACCGATCGATGGAAAAAAACGCCGTACAGGATATTTTTTCGTATGTGATGAAACGTTTTGCTGCCGTAGAAAAAGAACATCCCGAATTGTTAAACGATGCCGAATGGCTTAAAGAAAACATAAGTTTTACAGGCGAAGTTTTGCTAGGCCATTTGCGATACGGCACCCACGGTAAAAACAGTATTGAAGCTTGCCACCCATTTTTACGCCAAAATAATTGGATGAGCCGTAATTTAGTAATTGCTGGTAATTTTAATATGACCAACGTTGATGAGCTTTTACAACAGCTGTACGATTTAGGGCAACACCCCAAAGAACGGGCCGATACCGTAACCGTTTTAGAAAAAATAGGTCACTTTTTAGATGATGAAAACCAACTACTTTTCGATTATTTTAAGAAAGAAGGGTTTGATAATATTGAAATATCTGAACTGATAGCCAATAACTTAGAAGTAATAAAGATTTTAAAAAAATCGGCAAAAACTTGGGATGGCGGCTACACCATAAGTGGTATTTTTGGCCACGGCGATGCTTTTGTTTTACGAGACCCTGCTGGTATTAGGCCAGCTTATTATTACCACGATGATGAAATTGTAGTTGCAGCATCGGAAAGGCCAGCCTTACAAACAGCCTTTAACATTAAAATTGGCCAAGTAAAAGAAATTAAACCAGGTCATGCTTTAATTATTAAAAAAGACGGTACTTTTTCGGAAGAAATGTTTAGAAAACCTACCGTACAAAAATCTTGTTCGTTCGAGCGTATTTATTTTTCGAGAGGTAGCGATGCCGATATTTATCGAGAACGAAAAAAACTGGGCAGGTTACTTTGCCCTAAAATTTTAGAATTAGTAAACCACGATATAGAGAATACCGTTTTTACCTATATACCTAACACCGCCGAAGTTTCGTTTTATGGTTTAGTAGAGGGTTTACACGCTTACACCAAGCAACACCAACGAGAAGCTTTATTAAGTAAAATTAGCAACCTAACTACCCATGAATTAGATAAAATTTTAAACCTAACCCCCAGGGTAGAAAAACTAGCAATAAAAGATGCAAAAATGCGCACTTTTATTACCCAAGATGCCGAACGTAGCGATATGGTTGCCCACGTTTACGATACCACTTATGGTTTAATAAAACGAGATGTAGATACTTTGGTAGCAATGGATGATTCGATTGTACGAGGTACAACCCTTAAACAAAGCATTTTACGTATTTTTGATAGGCTTGGGCCTGTAAAAATTATCATCGTTTCATCGGCTCCACAAATACGCTACCCCGATTGTTATGGTATTGATATGAGTAAAATGGGCGAATTTGTAGCTTTTGAAGCCGCAGTACAATTGTTAAAAGAAACCGGGCAAGAATATATTTTGTTTAATGTTTATGATAAATGTAAAGCCCAAGTAAACACCCCAAAAGAAAATGTAATTAATTACGTTAAAGAAATTTACGCTCCTTTTACGCCCGAAGAAATATCGGCAAAAATTGCACAAATAATTACTCCTGCCGAAGTTAAAGCAAAAGTAGAAGTAGTTTACCAAAGTTTAGAAAACCTACATATTGCATGCCCTAACCACCTTGGCGACTGGTATTTTTCGGGCAATTACCCAACACCTGGCGGCAACAAAGTGGTAAACAAAGCCTATATTAATTGGATGGAAGGTAAGAATGCAAGGGCTTATGTTTAGTATTAGTATTAGAATTTAAACAAATGCAATTCTAATTTTAAACTAGAATTAATTAGATACACAGGCTTAAAACGGCGATTACGGCAGTTTTTGTTTATTATACAAATTAGCATCTTCGGGCTTATCTGCCAAGCATAAAATATCCTATTTCTAAATTTATTTATTAACTTAAGTAATTGAAGTTAAATCTTTCAATATTTATATTTTTTTTCGGGTTTTGTTTTACTTGCTACTGACGACCTCATTAAAAATAAATAAATTAATCGTTTATATTTGCAATTGATATTTAACAATCAAAATGAGTAAACACGGTAGAATTTTAGTTGCAATGAGTGGCGGGGTTGATAGTTCGGTGGCAGCTGTAATGCTACACGAACAAGGTTACGAAGTTATTGGACTAACTATGAAAACTTGGGATTACGCATCATCAGGTATAAATCGCAAAGAGACAGGGTGTTGTAGCTTAGATTCTATTAACGATGCCCGAACTTTGGCTGTTAATTATGGATTTCCACACTACATATTAGATATTAGAGATGAGTTTGGCGATTTTGTAATTGATAACTTTGTGGATGAATATGTAGCTGGGCGTACCCCAAATCCCTGTGTTTTATGCAATACGCACATAAAATGGAATGCACTTTTAAAAAGAGCCAACAAATTAGATTGCGAATTTATTGCTACTGGGCATTACGCAAATATTAGAAAACACACTAACAATAGGTTTGTAATATCTAAAGGTAAAGACGAAAACAAAGATCAATCGTACGTTTTATGGGGGGTTACACAAGAAAATTTAGCCCGAACAAAGTTTCCGTTGGGAGGTTTTGCAAAACAAGAAATTAAGCAAATGGCTTTAGACATGGGCCAAGCCGAATTAGCTAATAAAAGTGAAAGCTACGAAATTTGCTTTGTGCCTGATAACGATTACCGAGCATTTTTAAAACACCAACTTCCCGATTTAGAAAACAAAGTAAAAGGTGGCGATTTTGTGCTTACCAATGGCACAAAAGTAGGCACACACGAAGGTTATCCGTTTTATACTATTGGCCAAAGGCGAGGGTTAAATATTGCATTGGGTCACCCAATGTTTGTTACACAAATTTTACCCGAAAGTAATACGGTTGTTTTAGGTACGCAAGATGAGCTGCAAAAAATTAGCGCCAAAGTGCGGGGCTTAAACTTAATTAAATACGAAACCATTACCGAACCTTTAGAAGTGATAACTAAGATACGATATAAGGATGCCGGAGCGTTAAGTTATATTTATCAAGAGAATGATTTAATGAATGTAAACTTTCACCACTCGGTAGCTGGTATTGCACCAGGGCAATCGGCGGTTTTTTACGAAGGAAACGACTTATTGGGAGGTGGCTTTTTAATTTAATTTAACATGAGGAAAACTTTTAACAGCCTAATTTTTTTATTGTTATTGATTTATTTAGTTTCTTGTAAAAAAGAAAGTTTAGCTCCTTCTATTGATTTTAAGTACAACTTTTACCCTTTGGCTTTAACAAATGTTTTTGTTTACAATGTTGATTCCACAAATTATAGTGGCTTTGCAGGCAGCGCAATAAATTATAAGTTTCAAATAAAAGACTCGGTTGCTGGCACATTTACCGATGCCGACAATAATTTAGCTTACCGGATAGAACGTTATAAAAAAAATGAAAATCAAACGCTTTGGCAATACCAAAAAACAATTTCACGAACTGTTAAAACCCGAACTGCGGAAGAGTTAATTGATAATAAAATTTATATTCGTTTGGTTTTTCCAACCGATTTAGGTGCAACTTGGAACGGAAATTCAAAAAATAATTTATTAAAAAATGAATTCTCTATTACCAATATTTTAGAAACCTACACTCAAAATAGCTTGCAATTTGCAAATACAATAATAACCCATTTTGAAGATAAAAATTTAATAGAAGAAGATGTTATAACAAATATTTACGCCCAGAATGTTGGTTTAATTTCATCCGAAGTTAGAGCGGTAAAGTTAAATATTAATAATGCCAAAATTACCGATGGTTATGAGTTTAAAATGGAATTGGTAAGTTACAAATAGCTTTAAATGAAAATCAGCTTAACAATCATACTTCTTTTACGAATAAGCTTTACGACTTTGGCGCAAGAAGGGTGGATAACCGAAACACCCGATAGCTTAGCCTCTATTATTTTAGATTTCGAGGAGTTAAGTTTCAAACAAATTAACTCTAAAAAATTATTAAAGAATGAAGATATTCCGAATGTGTTAACATATGAAGAGAAAGGCGATATAAAAATTGCATATTATACCACAGATCGAAATAAGTGGAATGCTGTTACAATACCTTTCACAATGCAGCCCACAGACTTTAGACTCATAAATATTGACCAATTAGGTTCTTCTGAACTCGTAGTTAAAGGACGAATTTCTGAATATGGTACAGGAGGAGGAATCGAATACCTATTCATGACTGTTTTAAGTTTGGGTAAAGTTCCTAAACAAATTTTTAAAATCATATACGGATATGAAGATGAATATTTTGGTAACAAAAAAAATGGTGGTTCGTGTTCGTATCTTCACACGTTTATAAGAAAAGTAGTTGTTACAAATCAAGGAATTTCTATTTCACCAATCCCAACAAGAGCGGAAGGAATTATAACTCTTATTCCAAGCGGATTTTATCGTCTTCGAAATGAAAAATTCGTGAAAAGAAATTGAAGTTTCTTGTAAAACAGGGTTTAAGTTAAGCATTTTTGACTTTATTTTTATTCTGTTCTTCTTTTTAATACAACAGTGTTGGGTAACAAGTGAGAACCTTCTTTTTTTGGCAAAACTTAAATTTGTCACGAAATAATTATGAGTATTAAATCATTTATATGGTTTAAAAATAGATTGTTGTGTGCAATAAATCTCTAAAACTTACAAACATTTTTAACCACAAAAAAACTGTTTCAAAGGTCTAAATTTTCCTTACTATCTAATTTAATTGTGAAACCTAAATTTATTATCCTTTATTTGCGTAAAATCTAATAGTATGGCAAAAAACTTATTAATAGTAGAATCTCCGGCGAAAGCTAAAACAATTGAAGGTTATTTAGGTAAAGATTTTATTGTAAAATCTAGTTTTGGGCACATACGCGATTTAAAAAAAGGCGATAACGCTATTGAAACAGAAAATAATTTTAAACAACATTACGAAATACCCGCCGATAAAAAGGCTTTAGTTTCCGAACTTAAAAAATTGGCCAAAGAAGCCGAAATGGTTTGGCTCGCATCGGACGAGGACCGCGAGGGGGAAGCAATTTCGTGGCATTTATTTGAATCGTTGGATTTAAAAGAAGCTAAAACTAAACGTATAGTTTTTCACGAAATTACCAAACCAGCTATATTAAAAGCTATTGAAACCCCAAGAAAAATAAATTACGATTTAGTTTATGCCCAACAAGCCCGTAGGGTTTTAGATAGGTTAGTAGGGTTCGAGCTTTCGCCAGTATTGTGGCGTAAAGTTAAACCGTCGCTATCGGCAGGAAGGGTACAATCAGTTGCGGTAAGGCTAATTGTAGATAGAGAGCGTGAAGTAAATAAATTTGATAGCGAAGCGGCCTACCGCATTGTTGCCATTTTTGCCAACGATAAAAATCAAACTTTTAAAGCCGAATTAGCGCAACGCTACGAAAAGCAGGCCGATGCCGAAAAGTTTTTAAACGATTGTTTAAGTGCCAATTTTAAGGTAAATAGTTTAGAGATTAAACCTTTAAAACGTAACCCCGCAGCCCCTTTTACCACATCAACTTTACAGCAAGAAGCCAGTAGAAAACTTGGTTATTCGGTTTCTAGAACCATGCAAGTGGCACAAAAACTGTACGAAACAGGTAAAATAACCTATATGCGTACAGATTCGGTAAACTTATCTGATACTGCTTTAGATGCCGCAGCTACCGAAATAAAATCGGCGTATGGCAATCAATACCATTTCTTAAGAAAATTTAAAACCAAATCGGCAGGGGCACAAGAAGCCCACGAAGCCATACGCCCAACCGATTTTAGTGTACATTCTATTTCGGATATGGATGCATCGGAAAAGCGTTTGTACGAACTGATTTGGAAACGAGCCATAGCATCGCAAATGAGCGAAGCACAAATTGAAAAAACCATTGCCAAAATTGGTGTGAGCACCCGTAAAGAGGAATTAACTGCCAGCGGCGAGGTATTAAAATTCGATGGTTTTTTAAAAGTTTATCTTGAAAGCGATGATGAAGAATCGGACGCACATTTAGACGATAGCAAAACCGATAATGCCATTTTGCCGCCGTTAACAACTGGCCAAGCTGTAAATTTAAACGAGATGAATGCAACCGAACGTTTCTCCCGTCCGCCATCTCGCTACACAGAAGCTTCCTTAGTTAAAAAATTGGAAGAGCTGGGTATTGGTCGCCCTTCAACGTATGCGCCCACAATTTCAACTGTACAAAACCGCGGTTACGTGGTTAAAGAAGATAGAGAAGGTAAGCAACGTAATTATAAAACCATGCTTTTAAAAGCGGGTAAAATTACCAGCAATACCTTAACCGAAGTTACAGGTACCGAAAAATCAAAACTTTTCCCTACCGATATTGGTGCCGTTGTTAACGATTTTTTGGTTGAGCATTTTAAAGATATTGTTGATTTTAACTTCACGGCTAACGTAGAAAAAGAGTTTGATGAGATTGCAAACGGTTTAAAAGAATGGACAGATATGTTGCACTCTTTTTATAAACCTTTTCATATTGATGTTGACAATACTATGAAAAATGCCGAACGGGCAAATGGCGAACGCTTTTTAGGCGAGCATCCCAATAACGGCAAAAAAATAACTGTTCGTATTGGTAAGTTTGGCCCTTTTGTACAAATTGGAGAAGCTGTTGCCGAAGGCGAAGAAGGCGAAAAACCAACGTATGCCAGCTTACGAAATGGCTTAATGATTGAGAGTATTACTTTAGAACAAGCCTTAGAACTCTTTAAATTACCAAAATTGGTAGGGGAGTTTGAAGGAACAGAAGTTAAAGCAAATATTGGCAGGTTTGGTCCTTACGTTATACACGATAAAAAATTTATATCAATACCTAAAGAAATAGACCCATTAGATATTACGCTTGAAAAAGCAATAGAACTAATTACCGAAAAACGCCAAAAAGACATTGATAAACTGATAAAAACCTTTACCGAAAACCCTGAAGCAACTATAGAAAACGGTCGTTGGGGGCCATTTATAAGGTTTGGTAAATTAAATATTAAAATACCAAAAGATAAAGAGTTAGAAAGTATTACTTACGATGATGTTTTGGCATTAGCTGGCGAAGCCGATAAATTACCTAAAAAAGGTGTTAAAAAGTTTGTGAAAAAAAAGTAAGGTAACTTGGTTTTGAAATAAACTTTTTGGTTTATAAATGTAGGCTTAGTAAACATTTGCATTTTTTTTTAACGATGGGTAAGTTTTTTGTGGCTGCCAGTATAACGGCATATTCCAATATTTTTGTTAGCAAATTTTGCAGGTAATTAAAAATTATTGCAAACAAAAAGGCTTGCCATTGCAATTGGGTTTATTAAAAACAGGTTGGTGACTTTAGTAAAAAACTGCGGAAAATAAATTTAATTTTATGTACCTCAAGATATTAAAAAAAAATACTTTGTAGAATAAATCCAATAATTGCCAATAATTTATACCGGTAAAACAACCAAAGCGTTTGGGTAATTGTTACCCAATTCTACACCATAACTTGCTAGTTCGGCTGTGGTTAATTTGTCTAAAGCCTGTATTTTGCTGTGTGGTATATTTTTTAATTGTGGTAACCAATGTTTTACAAATTCGGCTTTCGGATCGTAATCGGTGGCTTGTTTTATAATGTTAAAATAACGGTCTTCGCGAGGGTCGTTACCTACGCCAGCTATATATGCCCAGTTTCCCCAATTGCTTGAAGGGCTGTAATCTATCAGTTTTTCTTCAAAATAAGCAGCACCTAAAACCCAGTTTACTTTTAAATCTTTAATTAAAAACGAAGCAACATTTTGCCGCCCACGGTTGCTCATAAATCCAGTTTGGTTAAGTTCTAGCATATTAGCATCAATAAAAGGTATTCCGGTTTGGCCATTTTTCCAAGCTTCAAAAAGTTCTGATTGGTTTTCAGCTAAAACTTGTGTTTTGTTTTTAAAACCTTCTTCTAAAAAGTATTTTGTGCCGTGTTTTTTAAACATAAACCTAAAATAATCTCTCCAAAGCAACTCAAAAATTAGCCAGTAAGTACTATCGTTTGCGCCACGTTCGCGTTCATATTTTTTTATTTCCCAATAAATACTTCGAGGAGAAAGACAACCTGCGGCTAACCAAGGGGATAGTTTTGATGAATAATCCATCCCTAATAAACTATTGCGGGTAAGTTTGTATTTTTTTAATAAATCAGTATCCCATAAATAATATTTTAATCTTTTTAAGCCTTCGCTTTCGCCGCCATTAAAGTTTGCCGTTGTTACTTCATCAGCGCAAGCGGTAAAACCTAAATTAATTAAAGAGGGTAGGGCAGACGGTTCTAAATTACTTGGAACAATAATGTGTGTAGGAGCTTTAAAACAAGGCCTTACTGTACTTTCTCGCTCTACCTTTTTACGAAATGCTGTAAAAACATCAGGAATATCTTTTATTGGGAAAGGTAAATCTTCCTTGTGGTAAAAAGTGTGGCCTATGAAATGTTTAAGGTTTATTTTTAATTTCCAGAGTGCATCTTCTACCAAGGTAGATACTTCTGTTTCTTCCGATGCTACCTCGCGGTGATGGTAAACAGCATCGGCATTGTATTTTTTGGCAATTTCGGGTATAATTTCTTCTGGCTTTCCTTGCAAAATCAATAAATCGCCACCCAAGTTTTGAAGCGATTTTTTTAAATTAGCAACACTTTCTAAAATAAACTTTGCTCTAAAATGCCCAGTCTTTAAAGTGTTGTAAGTTGTTGTTTCATAGTAGCGTGGGTCGAAAACATAAACCGGAATAATGTTAGTTGCTTTTTCGCAAGCTTCTAATAAAATTTCGTTATCCTCAATTCTTAAATCGTTTCTAAACCACACTAAAATATTTTTCTCAACCATAATTTATCAAATCTCTAAAATTTTAATATAATTTTTTGCAATGTTAACATTATTTAAATTTGTTGCACCTATTTGAACAAAATTTAACATCGTTCCAACATTTGTCCCATTTTTTTCGCCAAGAGAAAGGCCTATTACATTTCTCACAAATTTTTTGTGGTAAATTTGTTTTTAAAATAGTTTTTCCTTTTTGATTCTTCACTGTTTTTAAACAAAAAGTAATTAATTATTGTTTAGTAATTAATGAATAAATTATTTGAACATTTAACCGAAAAAGATACTGATAGGGTAATTGAAATGGCTTGGGAAGATCGTACTCCATTTGAAGCTATAAAATATCAGTTTAACTTAACCGAAGCCGAAGTTATTGTTTTAATGCGTAACAAATTGAAACCAAGCAGTTGGCGATTGTGGCGTAAACGAGCACAAAAAATATCGTTAAAACATCAAAAAAAGCGAAGTCAAGACGTTAATCGTTTTAAGTGCACCTTACAACGTACCGTAACCATGAATAAAATAAGCAAACGATGACATAACTTTGTTTAACTTTTTTATAAATAAGTTAAACAAAATAAATACTTTTGAGTTTATATATTTAGCAATGGAAAAAAAAGTAGCCGTTTTTAGAAAAGAACATTTTAACGCCGCTCATCGTTTAAACACGCCGGAGTGGAGCGTTGAGAAAAATAAACAAATTTATGGCAAGTGTAATAACGATAATTACCACGGCCATAATTACGAATTAATAGTTAAAGTAACGGGTGTGCCCGATGCTGTTACGGGTTATGTGATGGATATGAAAATTCTATCGGACTTAATTACCGATAAAATTACCAATAGGTTCGACCATAAAAACCTAAATTTAGATACCGAAGAATTTAAGAACTTAAACCCAAGTGCCGAAAATATTGCCATCGTAATTTACGATATATTAAAACCAGAAATAAACGAAAACCTGGAACTGAAAATTATTTTATATGAAACTGAACGAAACTTTGTTGAATACCCTGCCTAACCAAAGCAATTTGGATGAGCTTTTGATTGACAATATGGGTGATGACCATGTTGGTACATCGTACGATACGCCCTTACGAGCTGATGCTTTTGAATTGGACGATGCCTTAAAAATTGAAATGATTGAAAAACATTTTAAAAGTATAATGGAAATTTTGGGTTTAGATTTAACCGACGATAGCTTGAGTGGTACGCCAAAGCGTGTTGCTAAAATGTACGTTAAAGAAATTTTTAGTGGTTTAAATCCTGCAAATAAGCCAGACGCTAAATTGTTTGATAATAAATACCAATACAACCAAATGCTAGTTGAAAAAAACATTACTCTTTTTAGCAATTGTGAGCATCATTTTGTACCCATAATTGGAAAGGCGCATATTGCCTATATAAGTAATGGGAAAGTTATTGGCTTATCAAAACTTAATAGAATTGTACAATATTTTGCACAACGGCCGCAAGTGCAAGAGCGATTAACTATGCAAATTGCGAACGAATTAAAAAGCATTTTGCAAACCGAAGATGTGGCTGTTGTTATTGATGCTGTACATTTATGTGTATCATCTAGAGGGATAAAAGATATACAAAGCAGCACCCTAACTGCCGAGTATGGCGGTAAGTTTTTAGAAGACCAAATAAGAAACGAATTTTTAAAATTTATAAATTAAGCATTTAAAAATGAATTATTTAATAGTTGGCGGTAGCTCGGGAATTGGATTGCAATTGGTAAATAATTTAATAAACCAAGGGCATACTGTTTATGCGGCTTCTCGCCAAAAAAGAGATTTACCCCCCCAAGTAAATTTTATAGAGTTAGATATTTTAGGTGATGTTTCGGTTTTAAAAACCGAATTGCCCGATGAGTTACATGGCTTAGCTTATTGTCCTGGTACTATCAATTTAAAGCCATTTGGCCGTTTAACTGAAGATGATTTTTTAAACGATTTTAAAACCAATGTATTAGGTGCAGTAAAAGTTATTCAACAGGTTATTAATAAGTTGAAAGCTGTAAATACTTCATCAATTGTGTTGTTTAGTACAGTAGCAGCAAATACAGGAATGGGTTTTCACGCATCTGTTGCAGCTTCTAAAAGTGCTTTAGAAGGTTTAGCGGTTTCGCTGGCGGCGGAGTTTGCGGCTAATAAAATCCGTGTAAACGTAATTGCACCTTCACTAACAAATACACCATTGGCAGCCAATTTATTATCAAGTCCAGAGCGTATTGAAGCCTCTGACAAACGCCACCCTTTAGGCCGAATAGGTACGGCTAAAGAAGTTGCCGATGCTGCCGAATTTTTATTAAGCGATAAAAGTACGTGGATAACTGGTCAGGTTTTAGGAATTGATGGTGGGATGGGTAAATTAAGAACTTTTTAGTTATGATAATTTCCGCAACTGATATTTTAGTGATGGAACAACGCTACCGAACTACTTTTATGAACAGTATTTCGGGCTTTAAAAGTTTGCAAATGGTTGGTACTATCAGCGAAAGCGGGCAAACAAATATTGCATTGTTTAATTCAATATTCCACATTGGGGCAAACCCACCTTTAATTGGTATGATATGCAGACCAGATGGCGACCAACACTCTACTTTCGATAATATTGTAAAAACAGGTTTTTATACCCTAAATAATGTTAAAAACGATTGGTATAAACAAGCCCATCAAACAAGTGCTAGATATAATTTAAACCAGTCGGAGTTTAAAGAATGTGGTTTTATTGAGCAATACTTACCTAATTTTAAACCCCCTTTTGTACAAGAAGCAAGCGTAAAATTGGGTTTAGAGCTTAGGGAAATTAACACTATAAAATTTAATGGGTCTAGAATTATAATTGGCGAAGTAAAACACATAATTTTGGATGATGGTTTAGTTGCTAAAGATGGTTTTGTAGATTTGGAAAAAGCACAAACCGTTACGGTTGCAGGTTTAGATAGCTATCATACTACCCACAAACTAGCTCGTTTAAAATATGCCAAACCCGAAAACCAAGTTGAAGAATTAATTGTTGACTAAATAAAACTAATATCATGGAAACAAAAGAAATTATCCAAAATGCATATATTGATTATGTGTTAACGTACAACAAAAAACCGGCCTCGGTTTATGTTTTTGCTAAAGACAATGCTATGGCCGAAGAAGAATTTTACAAATATTACGGAAATTTTGATGCAATTGAGGCTGATATTTGGAAACAACTTTTTGAAAAGTCAATAACCGAAGTTAAACTACAAGAAGTTTGGCCGCAATATAGCGCAAGGGAAAAAGCTTTATCTTTTTTTTATAGCTTTTTTGAGTTACTAAAATCTAAACGAAGCTTTGTAAATTATAGCATACAACATTTTAACAAAAGTTTAGGTACGCCGCAGCCTTTAAAACAGGCAAAAGAATTATTCGAAAAGTTAAGTATAGAAATTATTCAGGAGGGCTTAGAAAGCAACGAACTTGTCGATCGTAAATTTATAAGTGATAAATACAAAAATGCATTGTGGTTGCAGTTGATGTTTGTGCTTAAATTTTGGCAAAAAGATAACTCGGCAGGTTTTGAAAAAACCGATGAAGCCATAGAAAAAGGAGTTAACGTAACATTCGATTTGTTTCAAGTTACACCCATTGATAATCTTTTTGAATATGGCAAGTTTTTAACAAAAAATGCCTTAAAATAATTTCTAAAATCAATTACTGCAACTAAATTGCTCACAACTATCTCGACTTACGATTAAAAACTATTTCGACTTACGATTATTTCGTCTTACGACTATTTCGACTTACCACTATTTCGACTTACGACTATTTCGACTTACCACTAACGACTCTTTGACTTACGACTAAAAACTAATTTGACTTACGACTAAAATAACTTACGACTAAAATAACTTACGACTAAATAAAATGAACGAATTAACAAGTATACCCACGGGTAAAGTAGCAAGATCGGCAAAGTTTGTAGGCACAGGTTTTAAAATTGGGGGTAACTATATCAAACATTATTCTAAAAAAATATTTAATCCCGAGCTTAGTAAAGATGAGTTAAACGAAGACAATGCAACCGATATTTACGCATCGTTAAGCGAGCTTAAAGGCAGTGCTTTAAAAGTAGCGCAAATGTTAAGTATGGATAAAAACATTTTACCTAAAGCATACGTTGATAAATTTTCACTATCGCAATACAATGCACCACCTTTAAGTGGACCTTTAATTGTGCAAACTTTTCGTAAACATTTTGGTAAAAACCCCGAGCAAATATTTGATAAATTCAACCTAAAATCAACCAATGCAGCTTCTATTGGGCAGGTGCATCAAGCCGAGTTGGGAGGAAAAAAATTAGCTGTTAAAATTCAATATCCTGGTGTGGGCGATTCTATTTCTTCTGATTTAAAACTGATTAAACCTTTTGCATTTAGGTTGTTGGGTATGAGTGAAAAAGAATTAGATGTTTACATGCGTGAAGTTGAGGAGCGTTTAGTTGAAGAAACCGATTACGAACTGGAGGTTAAGCGTTCAATTCAATTTTCGGACGCTTGCGTAAAATTAGATAATTTGGTTTTTCCAAAATATTATCCCGAACTATCGGGAAGTAGAATTATAACAATGAGTTGGATTGAGGGCATGCATCTTAAAGAATTTTTGGCTACTAATCCTTCTCAAGAATTACGCAATACTATTGGTCAGGCATTGTGGGATTTTTACAATTACCAACAACACGAGATGCGAGCTGTACATGCCGACCCACATCCAGGTAATTTTTTAATAACCCCCGAAGGTAAACTTGCTGTTATTGATTTTGGATGCATAAAAGAATTACCCGACGATTTTTATTATCCTTTTTTCGCTACAACATCAGCCGCCTTGATGGATAACCGGGAAGAAACTGTAAAGGCATTTAGACAGTTAGAAATGATTTTGCCACGTGATAACGAAAAACAGGTTGAATTTTACTATCAAAACTACAAAGAAATGATAGACCTTTTTGCCGAACCTTATGTTGAAAACGAGTTTGATTTTAGTAAAACCGAGTTTTTTGACAGTTTATATTCCTTTGGAGAAAAAATTGCTAAAATGCCCGAATTTAAACAAGCAAGGGGTGTTAAACATTTTATTTATGTAAATCGTACCAATTTTGGCTTGTATAATATTTTACACGAGCTTAAAGCAACTGTTAAAACCGATACGTATAAGCCGCATGTGCAGTTAGAATTTGTTTAGAAAACGGCTTATTTAATTGTCAAAACATTTTTGATTTTTATATGTTGCTTGTGTTATTTACCAAGCACCTCAAAAACCTGCATCAACCTATTTCCTTTATCATCTACTAAAGTAATATGGTGTTTACCAAACTTTGGGTTTAGTTGTATTTGGTGTAGATTTATAGTTGTGGCTACAAACACATCATCTAACCACCAATAAATTTTACTTTTAAGATTACGGTGAGCCGCATTAAAAATTACTCTCCCTTTCTCACCATCAATTTGTATGGGTATATAAACTTTTGCATTATTTTTAGGGTAAATTAGTTCTATTGTACGATAAGTATCTTGCTCATCTAGGCACAATGGATCAAATGGTGGTAAACTTTGATAATCGGGATGGCGTATTTTATAATAATAAGCCATAGCAGGAGGAAGTACAAACCAGTTAATATGCAACATTTCATTGGTTTGTGCACAAGCCGTATTTACCCTGTACGTTTGCGTTTTATTAACGTGTATTAATTGATGATAAGGGCACAATATCGATTTTTTTGCATTTATAGGCATATACAAATAATCCGCAACAGCGCAATTTATACCCGCTCTGTACCCGCTTTTTTGGCAAACTAAAATTTTTTCTAAATTGCGATAGGGGATAACAAAAGGTGGACTATTGGGGAGTAAATCAAATATATCAAATAGGATAGGGGCAGCCGTTTTAATGCCCGTTAACTCGGGCCTACCTTCACCATCGGCATTGCCAACCCAAACGCAAACCAAGTATTTGCTAGTTAAGCCTATTGCCCAACCATCTCTAAAACCAAAGCTGGTGCCAGTTTTCCAAGCAATTTTTTTTGACGATGAAAACTGCTCCCACATGAGCTCTTCGCCAGGGCGCATTACTTCTTGCATTGCTGCAAAGGTGTAATATAATGCACCGTAATCTAAAACCGATGTAGTACTTAATTCTTCATTTTCGTGTTTTTTTGTTGGGATGTATTGCGGTTCGTGATAATCGTTAGTAGCGTATTTGTTGGGATGTTTTGGGTAATGATTTAGTGTGCGAGCCATACTTGCATATACGCCAGCCAATTGCCACATAGAAGTTTCGCAGCCTCCTAAAATCATTGCTAAACCATAAAAATCGGCAGGGTTATTTAGACTAGTAATACCCAGTTTTTTTAATTGTTGATAAAAGCGTTCATATTTATATTGTTGCAACATTTTTACCGCAGGTATATTTAACGACCGGCTTAAGGCTTTAGATGCTGGTATGGCACCATCGTAACCTAAATCATAATTTTGGGGAGTGTAGCCTCCAATTTGGGTGGGTATATCGGCAATTAAAGTGTTGGGTAAAAGCATACCATCGCTTAGCATACTGGCATAAAGCAAAGGTTTAAGCGTACTTCCCGGGCTTCGTACAGCATTTATCATATCTACATGGCTTTCCATTTCTGGATTTTTTGGTTCGTAGATATTGCCAACATAAGCCAATGTGTTTCCGGTCTCAATGTCTAAAACCAAAGCAGCGGTATTATTAATTCCGTTTGCCTTAAACTGTTGGTGGTAACGTTTAATAATACTTGCTACATTAAGTTGTAAGTGAGCATCTAAAGTACTTACAATTAGTGTTTTATTTAATTTTAATGTATTGAAATCTTGCCGAAACCTATCTAACAAATGTGGGGCATTTTGGGGCAAAGGAATTGGTTTTTGTGGTATGGGTTCTAACTTTGCCAATAAGCAGGTGTTTTTATCAATACTGTTTTGGGCATAAAGTTTATCTAACAGTCTGTTTCTTTTTGTTAATAAAGCCAATCTGTTTTTGCCAGGATGAATAAGGGAAGGCGCATTTGGTAATACTGCTAAAGTAGCCGCTTCGGCCCATGAAAGTGTGCTGGCTTTGCGTCCAAAATATCGCCATGAAGCTGCTTCTAAACCTACCACATTGCCTCCAAAAGGTGCATTATTTGCATAAAGAGTTAATATTTGTTTTTTTGAGTAGGATAATTCTAACCTAAATGCCCATGCAATTTCAATAGATTTTTGCCAGAACGTTCGGGGTTTATTTCGGCTTAGCCTAATAACTTGCATGGTTAGTGTGCTTGCACCACTTTTAGTTTTTTTGTTTTTAAAGTTGATTTTTACTGCTCTGGCTAATGCCAAAAAATCTACACCTAAATGTTGGTAAAAACGTTTATCTTCAAAGGCAACAATACATTTCGCAAATTTATTAGGTATGGTATCGGTAGTGGGGAAACGCCATTGCCCATCGGTAGCAATGGCAGCACTTAATAATTCACCATTTTTGGCTTTAACTATAAAACATGTTGGGGCATTAAATACAGGTAGTGAAAAAAGAAACCACCAAAACAGTAACCCAACACAGCTTACAAAAAAAATATATTTAATTTTTACTGTTTTTGTGAATGTCATTAAAATTTTAACCAATATAAATTTGGTGCTACAACAATAACAAAACTACCTAAAAATATCATATTTAGTTAGTTTGCCATTTTTAAAAATTAGCATTAAATTGCGCTTTTCTTTGCGTTAATAGTCCTCATTCTATCAAAATTTTGAAAAGCTAATTGTACTTTTTCTTTGTTGTATAATTTACTATTAAATTTTATACCAGCATCAACGAAACAGCTTTGTAGATTTTTCTCTACTTTAAGTTTAGTAGATGGAGTAAATTCCAATAATCTAAAATTATAGTAGTACAAAATTTTCATTAAAATAGAATATCTTAATATTGGAATTTTAATTTCAGATACACTTTCATTAATAAATTCTAAATTTTTAACAATATCAATATCCGTTAATGTATACAGTAAAATAAACTTTTTGAATTGATTTTTATCTGAGAAACCTTTTACATCTTCATATTTTTGCTTTATGATTGATTGTAAATTACTTGCACCAATCATGTCAGAAAATCTACTTTGAACTATAATAGGTAACATTTGTCGCATTAATTTAATTAGTAGAGCAATATGATTTTTCTCATTATCCAATTCTGAGTTGAGGGGTTTGAATGTTTCAAATAATTTGAAGCCCCAGCTAATTGTAGTTTCAATTAAGTAATCAAAGATTTCATTAATTAGTTTATAGTTTGTTATGTCGTCAGCATTTTTAAACACCCTTCCCAAGATATATAGAGACTTTTCTAAAGAAACAATATCATTTTCATCAATAGGCATAAACCTTTTTAATTTTACTTCGCAATTCTCCTGTATACTTATATTAGTGATATCTCCATCTGAATCTTCTAGTTTTTCAACTTCTTCAATACTTAAAGATTGTTTTAGAAGATCTGTGCTAGTACTATCTAAATGAAGTGCTATATCTTCAATTGCTAAGGAACTTAATAAGTCATCTGCGTTGCTAGAAGCAAACTCTTTTTTTAAATTCCTAAAGATTAATTTAGTTTTGTCAAAGATGTTTTGAACAAAATCTTCATCCCCCCTGTTAGATCCAGCAAACATTTCTAACTCATTTTTAAAACTTAAATAAACATTATTATCATTTATTATTTCATTTCTAAATTTACTGTCAAGTTTCAGGTAATGAGCTAAAAAGTACTCAAATACACCATTAAGTCTAAACGTAAATCTGTTATCGGCAACGAGTTTTATGATACCTTTATTTAATATATAATCCCATATTGTATTGGCATCAGTATTGTTTCTTGGATTATAAAGTAGATAATCTTTTGTGAAATCGTAAATATTATCTTTAGTAGCGGAATAATTAAAATCACTAAAATTCAACAGATATTTAGCAAGATGAGCTAAATATTGTTTATACTTATCGTAGCTAAATCCACTTTTACTTTTAATTAGTTTTTCTCTCTCAAGAATAGATTCAATATATAAATCAACTAGATCTACATCATTCGTTATATCTTTTCTCGAATCTTTAAAAACCCACATGAATAAAGATACGCTCCAAAAATTGAAAGGAATTGCAAGCATATTGAAAATATGATTAATCCTTGTGATAACTTCTAATTTGGCCTCAGAAGCACCATAAAATTTATTTGCTAATTCCCTTAATTGTTTTGGTTTTAGACTGTGGAAATAAAGATTAGTAACCTTAAATCCGTTTATATTTAAATCTTGGTATTTTGATGATGAATTTTGGTCAGTACAAATTAAAATTTGAGCATATTTAAAAGACCTTATTAACTCTTCTAACCATTGTAAGTCCTCTTCTTTCGTTAAATCTAAGTTATCAATCAACAAAACTACAATTTCCTTATCCATCAATTCCTTTGCAGTATTTCTATTAACTTCAAAATATGTAGCTAACTCTTTATCAAGTTTTGATTTTACATGGTCTATTTTTTTATCAATTTTTTTAGCATCAAAATATATTGGAATCTTTTCATTGGAATTATAATGAGTTAAACAATCAAGTTGAATTTTTTTTAATAAAGAGGTTTTTCCACATTTATCATCACCCATAATTAAGTAATTTGCATATGATTTAACTACATCATCAACATTTACTATTCCTACTGTAGCATCCTTCCTTACTTCTTCGGGACTTTTAGAACTTAATACTGGATTAGTCCAAAGTTCTTTAAATCCTTTATTATCCTTATTCCCATTCCCATTTAGAAATAGGTCATCCGCATTTTCTAATTCATACTCATAAAGGGTTCTTAATCTTTGTCTAAATTTATTTTGCTTTGCTTTTTCTGAACTTATAGGAATTTGGAGTCTGGTTGGTTTACCATGGTAAAAAAATTCACCTGCTCTATCATATTTATAACATATTGCTTCTACGTTAAATGATTCCAGATTTAAATCTAGAACGGTAAATCCAATAGTAGAACCATCGTTTTCTGCTAAAGTTGCAGCTGAAGCTACTTTTAGAATCCCATCTTTATCAGTATAGCAAACTGAAGTGCTATTTTTATGTAAATGGCCTGATAATGAAATATTAAAATTATTATGTATTAAATCCTCAATTTCATGTTGATTAAATAATTTAAATTGAGTTATTGGATGATGATGTAATAAAATTTTGACATCACAGTCTTTTAAATCTAGTAATCCAGATTGTATCCAATTTGGTGGTAAAACAAGATTACCTTCATCCGCATTACCAACCGATCGCCAAGCTGAATTACCACAAAAAAAACCTATCTTTTTATCTTTATAAACTCTTTGATGTGTTGAATATTCAAAGTTGATTTTATCATTTACATTATCTTTAAAATATTCTATGGTGAACTTATTATAATTATTCAACGGAGTTAAACTACCCTTAAAATCTATATCAGATTTTTCAACAAAAGTGTCGAGTTCAATATTATTTGTAAAAGAATCTATTTTAGAAGTTATTGCTGGGCTAGTTAAACTTCTATCAACATCATGATTCCCTGGACATATAAAAAAAAACTCTTTTGATAAATTTAATTCACTTAATAGTTTGTCTATTAGAGCAATGCTCGCTTGATTAAAATCCTGAGGTTCCTTTCCTGAATAAACTATATCTCCTGTAAAACATATAAAATCGATTGAAATCAAATTTGATTTTATATGAGATATTAAGTCTTCTATTATTTTGTTTTGCTTAAATATGTCTTGTTTATTCGGTTTAAAATGGAAATCAGTAATGTGAAGAATTTTCATAGGAAATTAAAGTATAATATATTGTCGCTAATATATATTTAATATGCTCCAAAAACAATGATTTTCTTCTAATGAAATCAACAACCAGTCTGTAATGAACAAATAAGACTTTACTTAAATATTATAAAAAAACATGCCTACAATCCGAAATCCGTCAAATTATTTATAACATCAAATTAATTGAATTTAAAATGATAAAATAAGGAATTACAAAATTAAAATTGTCTTTTCCACCGGACTCTGTGGATTTATATTTAATTTATTTGATTTAAGAGAAACAACAAATATAACCGTTTACTTATCATTACTGAGGAAATATTTTGAATCAATTTATACTTTTTTGAGCAGTGGCTAAATCTATAATTTTTAAATATCTTACTTACTGAGTTAGTTTCAAATCATAGCTTAATCAACAAATAAAATAAGTAATACATTTCGCTTAAAATCGAATTTGTAAATCAGAAATTAACTAAATATTTTTTTTAAATACTCCCTACTTCCCAATACAAAACTTACTAAAAATTGTCTCCAGCAAATCATCGGTTGTAATCTTTCCAGTTATTTCGCCAATAAAATATTTGCAATGTACCAGGTGTATCTATAAACCTAAAATGTACGGCCTTACGGGTAATTTTAAAATAATTATACTATACTTGTTTCTTAGTCAAGCCATCTATCAACACCATTCTAGGTGACTTTAGAGTTGGAATATTTTCTAAATACTTTCCTTTAACTCACCTAAGTGCGCCACATCCTTTAAATAGTAAGGGGTTTCTTGATACACGAAATAGTTAAGCCAATTGTTAAACAACAAATTTGCATGGCTTTTCCAACAAACCAATGGAGCCTTTTTAGGATCATCGTTTTTATAGTAGTTTTTGGGCATTGTAATGTCTAATCCCTTATCTACATCTCTTTGATACTCGTTATGAAGGGTTAATGGCGAATATTCGGAATGGCCGGTTAAATAAAACTCTCGCCCGCCTCTGCTTGATGCTATTGCAATACCGGCCTCTTCAGATTCCGACAATATTGAAACCTCTCCTTTTTTTGCTATATCAGCTTTTAAAATAGTAGTATGCCTGCTATGCGGAATATAAAACTCATCATCAAAACCTCTAAATAAGGGATTGCCTTTTACTGTTGCCGTATGTTTAAAAACTCCAAATAATTTATCCTCTAAAGGCTTTTTAGGGATTCCATAAAAATGATAAAGAGCGGCCTGAGAAGCCCAACAGATATACAGTGTTGAGGTAACATGTTTTCGAGCCCAATCAAAAATCTGAGTTACTTCTTCCCAATAGGTAACTTCTTCAAACTTCAATAGCTCAACCGGTGCACCAGTAAAAATCATTCCATCGTAGTAATTCTCTTCAATATCATGGAAAGCCTTATAAAAGAGTTCTAAATGCTCTTCGGGTGTATTTTTAGGTGTATGAGAATTAAGTCTTAAAAATTCTACCTCAACCTGCAAAGGATTATTTGACAGTAATCTAATAAAATCTGTTTCAGTAGTAATCTTAATAGGCATCAGATTCAAAATTAAAACACGCATTGGGCGAATATCTTGATTATCAGCTCTCAAATCGCTCATCACAAATATATTCTCCCTTTTTAAAAGTTCTATTGCAGGAAGATTGTTAGGTATTTTAACTGGCATATTAAATTTCTTGTGCTTTCTTTTTTAATGTGTGATAGAATATGGTTAATACAACGCTCAATTAATTACTTTCCAATACAAAATTTACTAAAAATAGTCTCAAGCAAATCATCGGTTGTAATCTCTCCTGTTATTTCGCCAATAAAATATAAGGCTTGTTTTATATCGGTAACTAAAAAATCGGATGTTACGGGGTTATCAATACCATACAAAACACTATTTAAGGCAGTTTCGGTTTTTTGCAGGGCTTCTAAATGGCGAATATTGCTTACAATTACTTCGTCTGGATTTATGGCATTTATGCTAGCAGCTTTTAATAAAGCATCTTGTAAAATATCAATATTGGTTTTTTCTTTAGCCGATATATAAATGAAATCTTTGGTGTTTGTATATTCATTTAAACTGTTTTTTACAGTTTCTTCGTCGGCCTTATTTACCACCAATAGCAATTTACTGTTGTTAAGGTTGGTTTGATTAAGGTCGGCAATAATTTGCAATAATTCGGCTTCGGTAGTTTCCCTAGGGTCTAAAAGGTAAAGCACAACCGCTGCCTGTTTTATTTTTTCGAAAGTGCGCTCTACACCTTTTGCTTCAATAACGTCGGTAGTTTGGCGTATGCCTGCGGTATCAATAAACCTAAAGCGTACACCGTTAAGGGTAATTTCGTCTTCAATAGTATCTCGAGTTGTACCTGCTATTTCCGATACTATGGCTCGTTCTTCGTTTAAAAACACATTTAACAAAGTTGATTTCCCCACATTAGGTTTGCCTACAATGGCAACGGGCACACCATTTTTTAACACATTACCCATCTCGAACGATTGTATTAAACGGGTAATAACTTTCGATATATCTAAAATTAATATTTTGAGTTGGTCACGATTAGCAAATTCAACATCTTCTTCGCCAAAATCAAGTTCTAACTCAATCATTGATGCAAAATAAACCAACTGTTTTCTCAAATTTTTTAATTCGGTAGAAAAACCGCCTCGCATTTGCTGTAATGCCAATTGATGCGATGATTTTGAACCCGATGCAATTAAATCGGCTACAGCTTCGGCCTGACTTAAATCTAAACCTCCGTTTAAAAACGCTCTTAACGTAAATTCGCCAGGTTTTGCGGCTCTAGCGCCATTATTAATGCAAAGTTTTATAATAGTTTCTATAATATAATTAGAGCCGTGGCAACTAATTTCTACCACGTTTTGTTTAGTGTATGATTGTGGTGCAACAAATAGCGAAACTAACACTTCATCTATAAGTACTTCAGCATCTTTAATAGTTCCAAAATGAAGGGTATGAGTTGCTTGTTTCTCTAAGTTTTTACCTTTAAATATTTTGTTTGCTATAGCTAAAGCATCCTGCCCCGACAGCCGAATAACCGCAATTGCGCCCACGCCCATTGGTGTGGCTAAGGCTACAATAGTATCTTGTGTATTAAATTGCATAGGGTAAAGATATAGAAAATGTTTTTGGCATTAATTTGGTTAATTATAATTAACTGATAACTTTATACATACAATCATAAGTCTAGCAATTTTTAACTGCCAATATTTTATTTTTCGCTGTTTTTTACCGTTAAAATTGTGTATGATATTTAATTGACAAAGCTATGTATAGATAATTATGTAATTTAATTATATTTGCCCAAAATCAAAATAATGCAACAAATACCTATTGGATCAAGGAAAGAGGTAATGACATTTTTGGAGCCGTTTATGTTAAACGAAATGGCTGAGTATTTAAAACCAGTTGAGGAGATGTGGCAACCTGCAGATTTTTTGCCCGATGCCCGCAAAGAAACTTTTTTTGATGAAATAAAAGATTTACAAGAAGGTGCAAAATCATTATCGTATGATTTGTTGGCCGTTTTAATTGGCGATACTATTACAGAAGAAGCTTTACCTACGTACGAATCGTGGTTGTGCATGGTAGAAGATATAAACAAAAGCGAGCAAGGCGGTTGGATGAGATGGGTTAGAGCCTGGACAGCCGAAGAAAAACGCCACGGCGATATATTAAACAAGTATTTATACCTTTCGGGAAGAGTTGATATGCGTAAGATGGAGGCATCAACAAATTATTTAATTCGCGATGGTTTTGATATTGGTACAGGGCATGACCCGTATCGAAACTTTATTTACACTTCCTTTCAAGAAATGGCCACCAATGTTTCTCACCGCAGAGTGGCTGCTTTAGGAAAACAATCTGGCGATAAATTAATGTCGAAAATGTGCGGACTTATTGCCGCTGATGAAGCTCGCCATGCAAAGGCATACAAATCATTCATTAGCAAAGCTTTTGAGGTTGATGCCAACGAAGTAATTTTGGCTTTTGAAGATATGATGCGAAAAAAAATTGTTATGCCCGCACATTTTCTACAAGAAATGGGTAGTAAAATTGGTCAAACCTTTGGCCATTTTACCGATGCTGCTCAACGATTAGGCGTTTATACTGCATTAGATTATGTTGATATTTTAAAACAACTAGTTGTTGAATGGAATATTGAAAGCTTAAAAGATTTAGATGATGCTGGCGAAAAAGCTAGAGATTATTTGGTTAACTTACCCAATAGATTATCAAAGATTGCCGAGCGTATGAAAAACCCAACTATTGATTATAAATTTAATTGGATACATATTTAGAGCTTTAATAAATAATCAATACCTATTTGTTTTCTTTCAAACAATTTAATGTAAGTCAAGAAAATTGCCCTTTAAAAATTAATACCGATGGGGTTTTATTGGCTGCTTTAGCAAATGTTGCTAATAATTTAAACATATTAGATATTGGTACAGGTACAGGCGTTATAGCATTAATGCTTGCCCAAAGAAATATTTTAGCGCAAATTGATGCGGTAGAAATTGATGCTGAAGCAACTAAAACAGCCAAACACAATTTTAATAATTCCCCATTTAAAATTAGGTTACAAGTATTTAACCAAAGTTTTGAAGATTATTTTAACGATAACCCACACAAGTATTATGATAAAATTGTGTCTAATCCGCCTTTTTTCATAAACGCATTAAAGTCGCCAGAGGAAAAAAAAAACTTAGCAAGACACACCAACATTAATTTTTTTCACAATTTATTTGCACTATCGGCCAAGCATTTAAATGTAAATGGAACTCTAGAAATAATTATCCCTACACAAATAGAAGAACAAATTGTAAGTATTGCAAAAACCCATAATTTGTTTGTTAACAGTAAAACCAATATTAGTTCGTTTGCCAATGATAAACCCATTAGAAGTTTACTTAATTTCGGTAAATTAGAAGTCCCTTTTAGCGAAACTTTTTTTAATATTTACGAAGCACAAGGCCTACATTCGCTAGCTTATAAAACAGTTTTAAAAGATTTTTTTATTAATTTTTAATGGTAAAAATTGGCTTAATATCCGACACTCACAGTTATTTAGACCCTGCAGTTTTTAAATATTTTGATAAGTGCGATGAAATTTGGCATGCTGGCGATTTTGGCAATTTGGCTGTGGCCGATGATTTACGGGCTTTTAAACCTTTGCGTGGCGTTTACGGTAATATTGATGGTGCAGATATACGTACCATTTACCCCGAAAATTTAAGATTTAAATGCGAGGATGTTGATGTATGGATGACCCATATTGGTGGCTACCCTAACAAATATGCACCCAAAGTAAAATCCGAAATTTACCTTAACCCTCCAAAACTATTTATTTGCGGTCACTCGCATATAGTAAAAGTTATTTTTGATAAAAAAATAAACTGTTTACATATTAACCCCGGGGCAGCAGGCAAATACGGCTGGCATACCAAACGCACTTTGGTTCGATTTAACATTAATGGAGGTAGAATAGAAAACCTAGAGTTAATAGAGTTGAATGAAAGGTAGGGTTTTTAAAACTCTTTAATACGGTTAACGCTTATTTCTAAAGATTTTTTGAGACTTTTCACTTTGTTTAAAATGAGACTCTTCACTGCGTTCAGAGTGACACAGTGTTCTGTATGACGGGTCGATTTTTTGTCACTAAGAGCGAAGCGTGGAGTGTCTATTACCGTGTTTGCTGAAACAGGAAAGACTGATGCTTTTGAGACGCTTCAATGCGTTATGAGTAACAAGAAGACTCTTCACTGCTTTATGGGTAACACAGAATCACTTCACTTTGTTCAATGTGAAAGGGAGACTTTTCATTGCATTCCCAGTTACAGGGAAACTCTCAATAAAAAAACCAATAACCTCAGAAAAGAGATTATTGGTTTAAATAAAGTAAATAAATATAATTATTTTACAAGAGCAGCATCTGCCGCTTTTTTATGGTCGGCTAAAAATTGTGCTAAACCGCTATCAGTTAATGGGTGTTTTAATAAGCCTAATATTGATGATAAAGGGCCAGTCATTACGTCGGCACCAATTTTAGCACATTCAACAATGTGTACGCTATTGCGGATAGAAGCAGCTAAAATTTGTGTTTCATAACCGTAGTTATCAAATATTAAGCGAATATCTTCAATTAAACCAAAGCTATCGGCACCAATATCATCTAACCTACCTAAAAAAGGAGAAACATAACTTGCTCCTGCTTTTGCAGCCAACAAAGCTTGTCCGGCCGAAAATATTAAAGTACAATTTGTACGTATGCCTTTATCGCTAAAGTATTTTAGGGCTCTAATACCGTCTTTAATCATCGGTATTTTTACTACAATTTTATCGTCTAAAGTAGCTAAAGCATCTCCTTCGGCTATCATACCTTCGTAATCGGTAGCAATTACTTCGGCACTTACATTATCATCAACTATTGCACAAATAGCTTTGTAATGTGCAATCACATTTTCGGTGCCACTAATGCCTTCTTTTGCCATTAACGACGGGTTGGTAGTAACGCCATCTAAAACGCCTAAGGCCTGGGCTTCTTTTATTTGTTCTAAGTTTGCGGTATCAATAAAAAATTTCATTTTTTTTATATTTATAGGGTGTGATTTAAAGGTAATATTGAAGAAATTTTACAGAAGTAACATTTACTATTTTGTTATCTAAAGTGGTACAGATTTGAAAAAAATAAAAAAAATGGGTTAGCACTTTCTATCGCACCGCTACAACTTCTTACCCTTGCTGCGTTCCCACCCTGGGGGAGTTCAGAAGGAGCTGGTCGTAGAAGACTAACCCAGCGCAAAAGTAATATTTTTTAATACTTTTTTAAATAAAAAGTGTTTTAATTTACAATTTACTTGATAATGAAGTCTATAAATTTACTTCTTTTTCTTTTTTATGGTTTCTTCATTAGCTTCTTTTATTAAAGCTCGCCAATCGTGAGGGTTATCTTCCGAAATGGCCAAAGTTTCCTCATAATCGGTATGTTGCAAAGCCATAGTTTTTATTGGTTTGGTAAGGTAGTTTTCAATTTCGGTTAGCATTGGTTTTTCTTCGTCGCTACAAAAAGAAATGGCTAAACCTTTGTGATTGCCTCTACCTGTTCGGCCTACACGGTGCACATAATTTTCAGCAGCATCGGGCAAATCGTAATTTACTACATACTCAACCCCTTTTACATCAATACCACGGCAACTTACATCGGTAGCAATTAAAACTTTAGTTTTACCTTCCCTAAATGCTTCTAAAACTTCAAATCTTTGCTCCTGCTCTACATCGCCGTGTAAGGTGGCGGTAATAATCCCTACACGCTCCATTGCTTTAAAAACACGTTCAGCTCGTACTTTGGTACGCACAAAAACCAATATTTTTTTATTCGAATGTTCGTTAATTACCCGTTCTAAAAAAAAGCGTTTATCGTCCATTGCTACAAAAATTACCGAATGGTCTACATTTTTTGATACCGGGTCTTTAGGCGAAAGTTGTATGCGTACGGGTTTACTAACCAATGCGTAAGCTAAATCTTTAATAGTTTCGTTAATAGTAGCCGAAAAAAACATGGTTTGTCTTTTACGGGGCAAAAATTTCAATAAATTTTGTATATCGCTATAAAAACCTTTATCCAACATCTGGTCGGCTTCATCTAACACTAAAAAGTTTATTTTTTTAAGATTTAAATGTCCTTTATGCACCAAATCGGCCACACGGCCAGGGGTAGCCACAAGCACATCAACCCCTTCTTGTAATTTTTTAATTTGCGGGTCAATATCAACTCCGCCAATAATGGCTAAAGTTTCTATAGCTGAGTGTTTGGCTAAATCATCAAAAACATTTTTTATTTGTATGGCCAATTCCCTAGTGGGAACCACAATTAATGCACTCACATTTTGCTCTGTTTCACGGTAACGCTGGTTTTGCAACATACTTATAATAGGAATAGCAAAAGCTGCGGTTTTACCTGTACCGGTTTGGGCAATGGCTAAAATATCTTGTCCGCTAAGTATTTGCGGGATAGATTTAAACTGAATATCGGTAGGTTTTAAAAAACCCAATTCGCTTAAACTGCGTTTTAATTCGGGGGTAATATGGTATTTATCAAACTTCATTTTAATTTTAAAAGCCTATAATTTAAAATTTAAGGCTAAGCAAAGTTAATAGAATTATTTGGGCGTTCGCCCTAAAAATGGGCAAGTATATGGCATTATGTAGAAACCACTTCTTATACCAAACATCCATAAATGTTTATACGTTAATCAAGTTTAAAATATTCCCTTTTGCTGCCATGTATTTATATTTTTCAAGAACTTATATTTAACCTTTTTTTGTTCAAAAATTATGAATTTACTTGGCAATTTAAATTTGTAAATTTTAAAATCAAAAAATTTAAAGCAAAACCTTAGTTTAAAAATGAATTATCAAAATTATAATTCAAAAATTTTAGCTTTGTAATCTTTATAAATAGCAAAATGAAACTTAAATTAATTTTTACCGCAGCAACAGCCTTATTTTTATTATCAAATTGTACCAACAACAACGCAAAAAGTACAAATGCAACTGTTAAAACCGATACGGTAAAACCGGAAATCGAAAATCCTACCAAAAATAAAAATCAAAAAATTGCCGATGCAGCTACAATTTTAGCTCGTAAACAAGTACCTATTTTATGTTACCACCAAATTAGAAACTGGACAGGTAGCGATTCTAAATCGGGAAAAGATTACATAACCCCTGTAGAAACTTTTAAACAACACATTAAAATGCTTGCCGATAGCGGGTACCATACCGTTTTGCCCGATGAGCTGTACAATTATTTAGCTTATGGTAACCCGCTTCCATCAAAACCGGTAATGATAACCTTCGACGATACCGACCTCGACCAATATACAGTTGGCGCAACTACTTTAAAAAAATATGGTTACAAAGGCGTGTATTTTATTATGACGGTATCTATTGGTAAACGGGGTAGATTTAAATACATGGATAAAGCCCAAATTAAAGAATTATCTGATTTAGGAAACACCATTGGCAGCCACACTTACGATCACCAAAATGTAAAAAAATACCAAGGAGACGATTGGGTTAAACAAATAGAAAAACCAACAAAAACTTTAGTAGAAATTACAGGTAAAAAAATAGATCATTTTGCCTACCCTTTTGGCTTATGGAACCCCGAAGCAATACCCGAACTTAAAAAACGTGGCTTTAAAGATGCCTACATTTTAGCTACAAAAAGAGATTCTATAAACCCGCTATTTACTATTCGTAGAATTATTGCTAGCGGTTATTGGAGTGCTAAAACATTACATAACAGCATGGTAAATAGTTTTTAATCAAGCTTTAAAACAAAAATAAGATTACCATTAAATTATTTAGTTTAAGTGTTATTAAATTTTTTGTTGGCCATTAAATTTTAATATTATTGTAAGCAAATGGCAAAAAAAGTTTCTATTGTAATACCAGTTTATAACGAAGAGCAAAATATTGATTTTATTGCAAAAGAAATATTAGCTGTTTTAGAAAAGTTAAACTACACTTTCGAGCTTATTTTTATTGATGATGGTAGCCGAGATAGCACATTAGAAAAAATACAGTTGTTAAGCCAAAAGCATTCAAATATTTTTAATATTGAATTAACTAAAAATTTTGGTCACCAAAACGCCTTAAAAGCTGGCTACGATTACGCCACAGGCGATTGCATAATTAGTATGGATGGCGATATGCAACACCCACCAGAGCTAATTGGCTTAATGTTAACCCAGTGGGAAAACGGTTATGATATTGTAAGTACACAACGTACCTACCCAGCCGCAACTAGCATTTTTAAAAAAAGCGGTTCAAATTTATTTTACAAAATCATAAATGCATTATCCGATACCAAAATAGAAAAAGGTTCGTCTGATTTTAGGTTGATAGATAGGCAAGTAGCAAATACCTTAAAAAACTTAACCGAGAATAGTATTTTTATGCGTGGGCTTATAAATTGGCTTGGATTTAAAAGTACCAAAATTGCGTTTAACGCCAACCAACGCCACGCTGGTATTAGCAAATATCCGTTTAAAAAAATGCTTAAATTTGCTATTACAGGTATTACAGCCTTTAGTGTGAAACCTTTATACATGGCGGTTTACTTAGGTTTTGTATTCTCAACACTATCATTATTTTACATTCCTTACGTTATTTATGCACATTACCAAGGCGAAGATGTTGCTGGCTGGGCATCGGTTATTGTAACCATAGTATTTTTTGGGGGTTTACAATTGATAATTTTAGGCATAATTGGAATTTATATTGGTAAACTTTTTATACAATCTAAACAACGGCCAAACTACATAGTTCGCACCACCAATATACAATAATGGGCAAAGTATTGTTAAGTTTCGATATTGAGGAGTTTGATATGCCTTACGAATATGGCAAACAAATCCCCTTTTCACAACAATTAGAAATATCGGTTTTGGGTACGCAACGTATATTAACCCTATTACAAAAACACCAAGTAAAAGCTACTTTTTATTGTACGGCAAATTTCGCAATACATCAAACCCAAATAGTAAAGCAAATTGTGGCTCAAGGACACGAATTGGCGTCACACGGCTATTACCATTCTAATTTTGAAAACAAACACTTGTTAGAAAGCAAACTAAAGCTCGAAGAAATTAGTAGCCAAACCATAACCGGTTACCGTATGGCCCGTATGGCACCGTTTGATGAAACCGAATTACAAAAAGCTGGTTATTTATACAATTCATCGTTAAACCCAACCTACTTGCCAGGCAGGTACAATAATTTTAATAAACCACGTACTATTTTTGCAGAAAATGGGGTTTTGCAACTACCTGCATCTGTGAGCCCGTGGTTCAGGTTTCCATTATTTTGGCTCAGTTTCCACAACTTACCTCAATTTATTATTCATTTTTTATGCCAATGGACGATAAAAATAGACGGCTACCTAAACACCTACTTTCACCCTTGGGAATTTACCGATTTAACCAACCCCGATTTAGGAATGCCCAAATACGTAAGTAAAAACTCGGGCGAAAAATTTGTAACCATAATTGAAAATTTTATCCTGAAAATGAAAAGTAAAAACCACCAATTTATGTGTACCAATGAGTTTTTAAAATCTTATTAAATTTAGATATGGATATTTATGGCGATTTTTTAAAAGACTATTATTTTAATACGCTAAAAACCGAAATTTTACTCCACAACAGTTACGATACCGCCGAAATATTACCATTAGAAGATTTTTTTAGAAGCATAGATAATATGCCCGATTTAGAAATATTTGCTTTAAGTCTATGCAAAGGTGCTATTTTAGATATTGGTGCGGGTACAGGCGCTCATAGCTTGGTGTTGCAACAACAAGGCTACAATATTACGGCCTTAGAAATATCAAAGGGTGCGTGTGAAGTAATGGCGCTAAAGGGCATCAAAAAAATCGTAAATCAAAATATATTTACATACAACAATCAAAAATACGACACACTTTTTTTAATGATGAACGGCATTGGATTTTGTGGTTATGTTGATGATTTAAAAGTCTTTTTAATACACGCCAAAGAATTACTTAATGCAGGTGGTAAAATAATTTTCGACTCTAGCGATGTAGCTTATTTATATCAAAACGAACCACCAGAAATGGATAGTTATTATGGCGAAATAGATTATCAATATGAGTACAATAACCAAAAGGGCGAATGGTTTTCGTGGTTATATATTGATAAAGTTTTAATGCAACAATTAGCTACCGAAGCCGGTTTGCAACTACAAATTGTTTATGAAGACGAAAATCAACAATATTTAGGTGTGTTAACTTTAAGTAAATAAAAGGGTTAAATTTTAGGGCGTTCCCCGAAAAGGGGCGGGCTATTCATTACAATAATTTTGCTCAAAAATTTCTACAAAAAAACATAATTAGTTTAAGCAAAATTGATTTCCATTGCTATCCCTAACGCAAAAACCAAATAAAGCAAAAAAAGTCTTCCACATTATATGAAAGACTTTTTTTGGGGCGGACGATGGGGCTCGAACCCACGACCCCCGGCACCACAAACCAGTGCTCTAACCAGCTGAGCTACGACCGCCATTTGTTACAGGGAGTGCAAAACTAAATTTTTATAGCAACAATTCAAAATTTATTAAAAATAAAAACCCAATTCTTAAATCTTAATTATTGTATCTAATTTTCAGAATTAAAACAAATTACTTAATAACACGGTTTATTATTTATAAGATGTTATTTAAAAACGAATTAAATGTTTAATAAATTTAAAATTTACATAGTTTAAAATTATATTTTTTAAAAACTCTGTTTTTAGTAACTTCGAACAAAAATTTAAACAATTAAAATTAATTATATATGAAAGTTACCGTAGTTGGAGCTGGCGCAGTTGGTGCAACCTGTGCCGATAATATTGCAAGAAAAGAACTTGCCGAAGAACTTATTTTATTAGACATTAGAGAAGGATTTGCCGAAGGTAAAGCTATTGATATGATGCAAACAGCTGCATTATTAAACTTTGATACTAAAATTAAAGGTGTTACAAATGATTATGCAGCCACTGCCGACTCGGAGGTAGTAGTTATTACATCGGGTTTACCACGTAAACCAGGTATGACGCGTGAAGAACTCATTGGCACCAATGCAGGTATTGTAAAATCGGTTACCGAAAACATATTAAAATATTCGCCAAACACAATTATTATTGTGGTATCAAACCCAATGGATACAATGAATTACTTAACCCTTAAAACTTCGGGTTTACCTAAAGAACGTATTTTAGGTATGGGTGGCGCACTAGATTCGGCAAGGTTTAGGTACTATTTAAGTCAAGAATTAGGTTGCTCGCCTGCCGATTTAAATGCAATGGTTATTGGTGGCCACGGCGATACAACCATGATACCTTTAATAAACCACGCAACATGGAACAGCATACCTGTAACACACTTTTTAAGTAAAGCACAACAAGATAAAATTGTTGCCGATACCATGGTTGGTGGTGCTACTTTAACTAAACTTATTGGCACTTCGGCTTGGTACGCACCAGGTGCTGGAACAGCTGCAATGGTTGAAGCGATTGTCCGCGACGAAAAAAAACTAATTTCTTGTGGCGTTGCTTTAAACGGCGAATACGGTCAAAGCGATATTTCATTAGTAGTACCAGTTGTGTTAGGCAAAAACGGTTGGGAAAAAATATTAGATTTTAAACTTACTGCCGATGAGCAAGCAACTTTTAACAAAAGTGCAGATGCAGTACGCAGCATGAACCAAGTTTTAATAGACGATAAGCATATTTAATAATTTTAAATTATGTAAGAAATTAATAATTTAATTCTTAAAAATTATAAAAAAACCGACACTGTTTAATAACGGTATCGGTTTTTTTATAATATCTTAATCTATCGAAACATAAATCCCAATTCAATACACAATTTTTGCTTTAAAATCCCCCAAAGGGTTACTTAAAAATTCAAACGTTCATCTGTTGGGGTTGCTTCTGTTTCGCTTTTTTGATTTTGGTATTGGTTACAATCTAAGGTAATGGTATTGCCAGTTTTGGGTGCTGTAAAATCGTCTTTGGTAATTTTTAGGCTGGCATCGGCATAAACTTTTTTCATAAATAAGGCAAATATTGGTAGTGCTGTGTTTGCACCTTCACCTAAATTGGTGCTCCTAAAATGTATATCACGATCTTCGCAGCCTGTCCAAACACCACACACCAATTGTGGTGTTATACCCATAAACCAACCATCCGAATTATCGTTAGTTGTACCCGTTTTACCCCCAATTGGGTTATATAAACCATATTTAAATTGTAAGCGATGCCCTGTGCCTTCTTGCACCACGCCTTTTAACATGTAGGTCATGGTGTATGCTGTTTGCTCGTTAAGGGCAACAACAATTTTTGGTTTACGTTCGTACAAAACGTTCCCGTTTTTATCTTCAATGCGGGTAAGGTAAATAGGTTCGGTCCAAACGCCTTTATTAACAAATGCGCTGTAAGCTCCGGTCATATCAAAAACCGAAGCGTTAAAAGTGCCGAGGCAAATAGAAGGAACTGCTGGCACATCGGTAGTAATACCCATTCTTTTAATAAGTTGAACAACTACGGTAGGTTGTACTTGTTTCATTACCCAAGCGGTAACATAATTTTGAGAATTTGCTAAAGCCTTACGTAAAGTTATAGAGCCAGGTATGGGATTGTAGGCTCTCGGGGTCCAAGGTTGGGTACCGTAACCATCAATTGTTACTGGTGTGTTACTTACTTTGTAGCAGGGCGAAAAACCGTTATCAATACCAACGGCATAGGTAAAAGGTTTTGCTGTAGAACCTACTTGGCGTGTGCCCATTTGCACTTGGTCGTACTTAAAATGTTCGAAATTTATTCCACCAACCCAAGCCCTAACTTCGCCATTTGTGGGGTCCATGGTCATCATAGCATTGCGTAAAAACATTTTGTAATATTTTATAGAATCCATTGGGGTTAACGTTGCTGTTATATTTCCCTTCCAACTAAAAAGCTCCATTTGTTGGGGCGTATTAAAATCTACCTTAATCTCTTCCTCGGTTTTACCATCTTCTTTTAGGGCTTTATATCTTTCCGATAATTTCATACCCTTAATTAACAAGTTTTGGTGGTCTTTAAAAGGATTTTGATTTTGCCAATGCTTTGTAAATTGTTCTTGCAAATTTTGCATGTACTCCCGCTGTGCCTCTTCCGCATATTGTTGCATTTTAGAGTTAATGGTAGTATAAATTTTTAAACCATCTCTATCTAAATCGTAAGGAGTGCCATCGGCTTTAGTAATGGTTAAATCTTCAAATGTTTTCTGAATATCTTGTTTTAATATAGCTCTAAAATAAGTTGCCATGCCTTCGTTATGCGATGATGGATTAAACTTTAAACCTAAATCCTCTTTTTTTAATTCTTCCGCTTCGGTTTGTGGTATATAGCCAGCATCGGCTAATTTTGATAATATTAAGTTTCTACGGCCTAATGCTCTTTCTGGATTTCGAGTAGGCGAATACATGGATGTACCTTTTAAAATACCAATTAATACAGCTGCTTGGCTGGGTGTAACATTTTTTGGTGTAGTATTAAAATATGTTTTAGTGGCGGCTTTTATACCAAATGAGTTGTTACCAAAATCAACTGTGTTTAAGTACATGGTAATAATTTCTTCTTTGGTATAATTGCGTTCTAATCTTACAGCTACTATTAATTCTTTTAATTTTTGAGGTAGTCTTTTGAAAAAAGATTTTTGTCTGCCTTCTTTAGAAAATAAATTAAGTGCCAATTGTTGAGTAATTGTACTTGCACCCTGTTTTTTACCAATTAGGTTGTAAAATAAAATAGTAAATGTACGCCTAAAATCAATACCCGAATGGTCGTTAAAACGAGTGTCTTCGGTAGCAATTAAAGTATTAAATAAAATTGGGTTAATATCTTGGTATTGCACATTCGATCTGTTTTGCGCAAAATAGTTTCCTAATTCGGTTTTATCTTGAGTGTAAATTACGGATGCTTGGTTGCTTTTAGGGTTTTCTAAATCGCGAAACGAAGGTAATTTACCAAAAAGCCCTAACCAAGTACTGCCAATTATTAACACAATAAAAGCAAAAAAACCAATAATTATTTTCCAAAATATGCTATTGTAACGTTTAATATCAAGCGATGATAAATTAGTTTGTGGTTTCATTATTTTGCTTCTTTTAGGTATTTTAAGTATTGGTCTAAAGCGTTTTGCGAATTTATTAGATTTAAATTATCATCGGATATTATAAATGTGTTGTATTTATAAGCTGGCATTACTATATACTCGGTTATTTTTTCTTTAAAATTATCTAATACCACTTTGGTTCTATCTTTTCCGTAAAAGTCGCCTTTTACAATAATTAATTTACTTCCTTTATCAAACTCCTTAATTATTATTGTTGTGGATTCGGGACCAAATTTTGTTAAGAAATGCTTGCTTACCCCAGCAAAAGATTTAGCAATATTTAACGATCTATCTAATACGTTAATAACGATGGCTTGTTTTTGTCTAACCCCTTCTTCAAATTTTATTAGGTTTGGTTTTAATGGGTCTAATTTTTTTACATCGTTAGGTTGAATAGGTTTTGCCCCCGGCAAATTGGTGGTTGGTTTTGTTCCATCCTTTTTGCTGGCATTAACATCTGGTGTTATTTGATTGCTTATTGAAATTTTAGGATTTTTATCGTTTTTATTACGATCTATCGCTTTGCTAATAACTTCGGCTGGTTGTATATCTCGCTCATAATTATACTTAACCACTTTCGGACTAACATACCTTTTTTGTACAGGTAGATTACCGTCCTCTAAAGGCAATGCCACCAATGCAAATGTTCGGTTATCAAAAATAGTTTTATTTTGTTTTATATAAATAATTTGTTGCAAAACGGTAGGTGTAACGGTAGTATCGCTTGCGTAAATTTTAGTAATGTTTTCTAACTGAGCAAAAAACGGAGTAATGTTTTGAGTGTAGCCCGTTGCCAAAGCTTTAATGTAGGCAAATTTCGGGGGCAATAAATTTGCACTATCCACACTAAATACGCTATCGGCTTGGGTTATTTTTGAAATAACATCGGTATATTTATTTTGTGTATATAAATCAAAAACGGTTTCGTAATAAGTATTTAAAGCAGCTATGCGTAACTCTTTTGCTTTACCAAAATCGGGGTCTATAATTGCTTTCGCAAAATCGGTTTGTGGGTATTTTTCTAATAATATTTTTTTATAATTTTCGGCTTTAGCATTATCTATTGAACCATACAAACGGAATAATTGGTAATATATACTTGGCGAAAAATTGGTTTCGGGGTATCTTTTTAATACTTCTTCAAATGTTTTTATTGCTTCATTATTATCATTTAAAACATCTTTATAAAAATTAGCAATCTCGTAAAGGGCGGTTAATACTTTTAGGTTTGCCTTTTCTTTATCGGCTGGTAAAAGTGGCACATCACGTAAATAGTTAGCTTTTAACGAATCGGGGTTGTTGGTTTTAGCAGTTTGCACTGTACCAGTTGGGGCATCTGGGTCTAAAATATTGTTGGCTAATGCAACAGAGTTTTCAGCAACCGCACTTAAACGCCAATTATCAGTTAATTTACGTTTGCCCCAACGGTTAGTAAACTCGTTTATACCTTGACTTGTTGCGCTCGAATTGTTAAAATAAAACACTCCAGTACTTTTAGTTTTATTATCAAAAGCATTACTGCTTGGTAGCAATTGTACATTAGATAAAGAATCTTTTTCACGAACAGCTTTAATTTTTAAAGCAATCATTGCATTGATTTTTTTTGTTCTAACACTATCGGGCAAAGCGGCAAGGGCAAGTAAAGTATCGGTTTTATCTACAATTAACATCCTATCGGCAAGATATTGCAGGTTTTTTGCTTTTTTCTCTACCAACTCATAACCAATATAATCTTTTGGTAAAAACTGTAAAGTACTGTCGTAATATACTTGTGCTTTCACATAATTTTTCAACGAGTCGAAGTTTATTTCTGCTAATTTTAAGCTAGATAACCCTTTTTGTTGCTCACTACCCGGGTTTGTATCAACCGATTTTTTAAAATTTTGCAAGGCTAAATCCAATTTACCTGTTTGTAAATATGCCATAGCTATTTGATAATAAATTTGGTCTATATATTCAAAATTTTTATCGTCTTTAATTAGTTTTTTTAATGTGGCAATTTTGTCGAAATTTTCACCTTTCTCCGCTTCTTTTACTTTAATACGGTATAAGTTAGCAATAAACGAAAGCTCGAAAGAGGCATTACTTTTAACCACTTTTGTGTAATGGGCAAAAGCATCATTATTTGAACCCACGTTTTCTTCTAACTGCGCTAAAATGAAAGTCCATCTTATAGTATCGAATTTGTTTTTAGATAATTTTATTGCTTTTTTTAAATAACTTATAGCCGTTTTATCATCGTTTTTGTTTACAGCTGCTTGCGCCAAAGTAGCGTTTAAAATACTTTGGTGCATTTTGCTTTTGGTAGCAATTTGGCTAGCAAGGTTTAGTAAAGAATCGGCCTCGGGTTGTCTTTGAATAGCCATATTTGTTTTTGCGTTACAAATTAAAGCTTCCATTCTGTTATTTATTTCTTTTTTACCAGTATAGTTTAAACTTACATAATCAAAATACTCGGCAGCGTTAAAAAAATTACCCTTATAATATTCGGCTTTTGCCAATAGCAAATAAGCATCATCTACCCAAGTGCTCGCACTTTTTTCTAGGGCAATGGTGTTGGCTCTTTTAATAACTTCGTTTAAATTGGTTGTTTGGTCTTGTGCAGTTTTTTCGTTAGGTATAGGGTAAACCTCAAGTAATTGGGTGTAGTTTTCTACATTTGTTTCTTTAATTTTAGTTTCGCTTAGGGTAAGCGCTTCTTTTGCATTAAAGTAAATATTGTAATGTGCAGTAAGGGTTTGAAACTGCCTACCAATATAACCAGGGTTTTGCGAAGTACAAGCACTATGGATAAATAGAGTTAAAATCCCCGAAAGGGTTATAGTACAATTTTTTAAGTTTAATTTCAACACAAAGTTTTTATTTATAATTATAATTACGAGTAAACCTGTTTAATATTGTTTTTGAATAGCCAATAAAGGTATTAATAAGCAGCAAATTTGACTCATTAAAATGTAAAAACTTATGTGGAGCCAATATTGATTTACCAATTTTAATTATATGATTTTAAAAAAAAATACAGATACAAAAAGCAAAGTACAAAACTATGTTAAATACTCGGGCATGGTTTTTCAAATGATAGGTATTATTGGTTTATTTGCTTTTATAGGTTACAAATTAGACAGTTATTATCAATTAAATATACCAATTTATACTGCAATTTTAAGTTTAACCGGTGTTCTAATATCGCTTTACACCATTATAAAAAGTTTGAAAGAGAAATAAAAAATGAAGTTTTGCTTTATCTATTTGGGCAGGCAATAAAACAAACTGTGTTTAGTTGGGGTATTTTTTTTAAAAAAATCCGATTAATAAATATTGATTTGGTAACGATTATGGCGTTTCCGACCTGTAGCTAAGCAAGGTAACAGGCTCTGAGTTTGTCTACTAGCACATTTTGCAATTGTGCGAGTACAAATTTTTAATAATAGTTAAATAAATTTTATTGGTATTAAATTTACATTTGTAATAAACGCTAACAGTATTCTTATTTTTTATCCATATTATACACTTAATTTCCTGCTATTTTATGGCAAATATGAATGTTAAGTTATTTTTTTGTAAAAAATGCAAGTTTGCACATTTACAATATGTGCCAGTAATTTTGTGTATTGTAGAGAGTATTGGCCAGAGGGGGGTGCTTAGCAATTGTTTTAATAACAAATGTAAGTTAAGCACAAGTTGCAAACTTGCGCCAGCAATTGTGTGTTTGGTGCAGACTATGCGCCAGTGGGAGGAAATTTTCATCGTACGCTGATGTTTTTTAATTTTTAGTAAGTTTTGCTATTGCTTAGTTTTTAAGTTAAATTTGTTTTTGATATTTTTTCGAACAGAACTTTCAACTAGCTAAATAATATAAATATGCTTGCTATACATCCGCAATACATTACCGATAATTCAGGTAAAAAAATATCTGCCATTCTTACCATCAAAGAATTTAAAACCATTATGGATGAACTGGAAGATTTGGAAGATATTAAATTGTACGACGAAAGTAAAAACGACCGTTCGCCCGCCATAGCCAAAAACAAAGCAATGGCAATGATTGAAGCCGAAAGAAAAAAATTGGGCAAATAATGTTTGAACTCCAATACAAGAAAAAGGCAATTAAGGCTCTTACCAAGATTAACGAACCCTACTATTCTGCCATCATACAGGCCATAGACGACCTTTCACAAAACCCCCGCCCTTTTTGTTATACAAAACTTACATGCAGATACGTGTGGGAACTTACCGCATCATCTACGATATTTTTGACAATACCCTAATCATCGAAATTGTGAACGTTGGCATTAGAGGTAGTGTTTATGAAGATTGATAACCCGTTGTTGGGGGTTTTTGCGGGTTGCAAACCCACGATATGCAGTTCGCCTTTACAAAAGTTAAACAGTCGCATAT
Organism: Sphingobacteriales bacterium; assembly: GCA_043763845.1. Classification (GTDB taxonomy): domain Bacteria; phylum Bacteroidota; class Bacteroidia; order Sphingobacteriales; family Sphingobacteriaceae; genus Pseudopedobacter. The sequence continues at coordinate 369 of JAYULE010000111.1, read as the reverse complement.
GCCGTAAACCCCCCACTGCCATCTAGCGCAAGTTTGCAACTTGTGCGATTACAAATTTGTAATCACCCCACTGTCCATAGTCTGTAGCGTGGATTGTGGCGTTGGGGACTATGGATTACAAAATAATATGTAGTCTCCGACTACATGCAAACACTAAAAGCAACTTTTATTCTACACAAAACTAATCTCTAACAAACCTTTTTTATCGTTATAACCTGAGTTCGATTAATATTATTTAGTATAATTAGCTGTAAATCAATATTATTACGGTTTTAAAGCGTTAACGACGGGAGCGGCATCCTTTTTTTACGCCGAATCTCCCCCTTCGGGGGTCGGGGGGATAGACAAATAAAAAAAGATACAGCGGAC
>JAYULE010000110.1:0-48533 GCA_043763845.1 Sphingobacteriales bacterium | reverse complement strand
CGGCCGTTGTCGGCCTGTGCAAAGCCGCTGAACCAGCCACCACAATCTAGCGGTACTGCCTTTAAGGTTTGGGCTTGTGCAGTAAGTGATAAAAAGGTAAGGCTCAAAATAAGAGCGAGACCTGCCGTACACTGAAGCATTTTATACTTAAGCGAACGGCCAAAGCTTTCACTAGAAAATGCTTCTAAAGCAAAGGAAAGCAAGTTGAGTAAACTTTTCTTTTTCATATTTTTAAAATAATTAGTTAAATAATGTGTGCAAGTTTTGGTGCTTGCTTTTAATTGGTTTTGAAAGTGTAATGTGTAATAAAAATATTACATTATTTAAAATTATTTTGGCATATTTTAATATTATTTTGGCATATTTGTTTCACAGCCGTTTTGGCTTAGGTTTTCTTGTTTGGAAACCCAAACTCAATATTATATCACTCTAAAATAAATAAAAAAAAGCTTCCCAAAAGTTGGGAAGCCCTAAATCTTTTATTTAAATTCTAACTATTTTGGAATAATCGCTTTTTTAACGGTGGTTGAGCACCTGTTTGTACTTGTGTTATTAGGTACAAATCCTGCTGCCAAGTTGCCGCTATCTATGGTAATAATTTTTGCATTTGCGTTTACAATTGAGATTACTTTGCCGTTTAATGCCATTATATAATTGTGGCTTTGCGCTGATACGTTAAAACTATTTGGTGCTGGATTTGGATATACTACTACACTGGTTTTACCTAGATTAGATAAATCTAAACCCATTACTATTACCTATCTAGCAATGCTAGTTTCGGTTTCGCTTAATTTTATAAAAGTTGATAGAATGTTTATTTCCACCAAATCCTGCTAGAATCAGACCACCATTTTTGTCTAATTAGAACTAACGTCTTCAAAAAAACCCCAAAAGTGACCATTTTGACGTAAATGGATAATTAAAAACTAATAGAGAGTATTAACTTAAAAGATCCACATCCAACAATAAAAAAATAAAAAGTTTTTATTCTATTTCTTAAACACTACATCCAAACTCTCAAAAATTGCTCGTTTAGCTTTCTCTAAATCTACTTTGTTATGGGCTGCCGATATAAAAGCTACTTCGTAACCTGATGGGCCAAAGTAAATGCCCCTGTTTAATAATTCGCGGTGCATTAATTTAAATTTGTCCATGCTTTGAGGTAAAATATCTGCGGATGCACTAATACTTTCTTTATCGGTAAAGGCAATCCAAAAAATAGAACCTATGGTAAACACTTTTAATTTATAGTTTTTTGCTGTTGCATAACGCTCTATAGACTCGGCAAATTCAAAAGTTTTTTTGTTTAAATCTTTGTAAAAACCATATTTTAATAACTCGGTAAGCTGAGCAATACCAGCCGCCATTGCAACAGGATTTCCGGAAAGTGTGCCAGCTTGATATACAGCACCCTCGGGAGAAATATTAGCCATTATAGCCGCCGAAGCACCGTAAGCACCTACTGGCAAGCCGCCGCCAATTATTTTTCCATAGGTAATAATATCGGGTTTTATATTGTAATAGCCAGCTGCGCCCTCAAAACCTATTCTAAAACCCGATATTACTTCATCAAAAATTAATAAAACCTTGTGTTTATCGCAAATTTCGCGGGTAAACTCTAAAAACTCTTTATTTTGCAAAATTAATCCGTTATTTGCGGGTACAGGTTCTATAATTATGGCGGCAATATCGTCTTCAAATTGCTCAAAAGCAGCTAATAATGCTTCTTTATCGTTTAATGCTACCACTATTGTTTCATCAGCTACAGCTTTGGGTATACCTGCCGACGAAGTTTCGCCAAAAGTTACCAAACCCGAGCCAGCTTTAACCAAAAGTGCATCCAAATGGCCGTGATAGCAACCTTCAAATTTAATAATTTTATTGCGATTGGTTGCGCCACGGGCTAACCTAATTGCCGACATTACCGCTTCGGTACCCGAGCTGGTAAAACGTATTTTTTCTATGTATTTATTGTTTTTTAAGATGAGTTCGGCAAGCTGGTTTTCTAAAGCAGTGGGTGCGCCAAAACTCATTCCGTTTTGCATTACTTCAATCACTTTTTCTCTAACTTTGGCATTATTGTGGCCTAAAATTAATGGCCCCCACGATGCACAAAAATCTATAAACTCATTCCCATCAACATCCCAAATACGGCATCCGTCGCCTTTTTCTATAAACAAAGGTGTACCATAAACCGATTTAAAAGCCCTTACCGGGGAATTTACGCCACCCGGAAAATATTGCTTAGCTTTTTCATATAACTCGGCCGACTTTTCCCTAACAATATCCGCTTTTTCCCCATAAGTTAAATGAGTTTCGTTTTCTTTTGGCGTTAATATTTTTTTTATAGAATCGAACATAGGGATTTGTTTTAAGATTTTAGAATGCTAAGTTGCTAATATTTATAGTAAATTACAATATTTTTTTTAATAAGATTTTTGCTAGGTAAAACTACACCAAAATGAGCAAATAGAAATGTAAAAAAACTAAAAACTTAAAAAGCATTTTTACAACCAGCCAGCAACATCTTTGGCGTGGTAAGTAATAATAATATTTGCACCAGCCCTTGCAAAAGCATACATATTTTCTAAAACTACGCTTTTTTCATCAATTAATCCCGCTGCGGCGGATACTTTAACCATTGCATATTCACCCGATACATTGTAACATGCCACAGGTAAATTTGTGTTTTGGCGCAATATTTTTATCACATCTAAATAGGCTAATGCGGGTTTTACCATTAAAATATCGGCTCCTTCTTGTTCGTCAAGCTGGGCTTCACGTAGAGTTTCGTTAGGATTTCTAAAATCCATTTGATAGGTTTTGCGATCTTTTGTACCAGGGCAACTATCTGCAGCATCCCTAAACGGGCCATAATATGCCGATGCAAATTTGATACTGTAACTCATTATTCCAATATGCTCAAATTGGTTTTGATCTAAAATGTTTCTAATTTTTAGCACTCTACCGTCCATCATATCCGATGGGGCAACCATATCGGCACCAGCTTGGGCGTGGCTTAAAGCCATTTTAGCCAATACTTCAAGTGTTTTATCATTATGTACATCAACATTAGCATCTAAAATACCACACTGGCCGTGTGTGGTGTAGGCACAAGTGCAAACATCGGTAATAATAAAAATTTGGTTACCAAAGGCTGATTTTAAAGTTCTTACTGCATTGGCAACTATAGATTGTGGGTGGTAACTGCTGCTAGCATCTACGGTTTTTTGCTCTCCAACCCCAAAAAGTAAAATTTTATTAATTCCAATTTTTAAACCTTCTGTAACATCATTAATAAGCGTATCTGCCGAAAAATGGTTAATACCAGGCATTGCAGCAATAGGGTTTATTATGTTTTGGCCGGCAACCACAAAGTATGGATACACCAACATATCTTTTGATAAGCGGGTTTCGGCTACCATTTCTCGTATAATTGGACTGGTTCTTAATCGGCGAGGACGAATGAGCATATTTTTTTGAAATTGAAATTCAAAAGTAAAAATTAAAAAAGCTTTTAGCTGGTTTCGAAGGGTAATTTACATTTCTTGACAATGTATTAAGAATTTGTAAAAATTATGCGCCCAAATTCGTGAATTCGTGGCGATAAAATTACCCCTTGACTGTGTATTTAGTTTGCCACGAATACACGAATTTATATTTTTTAAATCATAAAATTATACGCCCAGATTTGTGCATTCGTGGCGATAAATTATCAGATTGCGGTCTATTTAGTTTGCCACGAATACACGAATTTTATGGTAAATATAAAAAGGTATTTTTTATATATATTGATGCCATCGCTTAAAGCGATGGCATCAATTACAAAATTGTTTTTATTAAAAAAATCTAATTTACCACAACCTTTTTAATGGTCTTACCTTTTTCGCTCCTTATTTCTAAAATATAAACTCCTTTTACAAGACCTTGTGTGCTTACAACAATTTTGTTATGGCTGTTTTTTGTATTTACAAAAACGACTTTTTTACCATTTAAATTAAACATAGCAACCGAGTATATTTTAGCCGAACCAGTAACTACATTTAATAAACCGTTGGTAACTGGGTTTGGGTAAAAAGAAACATCAATGGTTAAGCCTTTTAGAAAAGCAATTTGTGAGTAAGTTATTGGGCTTCCATCATTATCTATTGTGCTTAGGCGGTAATAATTATCTCCTGCCAAAGGGTTACTATCTATAAATTGGTTGGCTGTGATAGGCAAACTTGCTATGGCTGTAAAAATTTTATCCGCCCCCGAGCGTTCTAAAATTATGCTTTTTACGTTTATAATGTTAGCAGTTGCCCAGTTTATTTGATTGCCTGTTGCAATGGCTTTAGCGGTAAAGCTGGTAAGGGTTAATGGCAATGGGAATTGTTCTAAAATAGTTCCAAAATCTTTCCAAACTGGTGCGGCTTTGTAAGCTGCTAAAGTGCCTGCGAGTACGTATAAGGTAGCGGATGTAATATTTGTATTAGCCAGTATGGTTTTAGATGGCTCTCTCATTTTACCTATTACAGTAGGCACATCGCCAAAAACATTTGCATTTATAACCAATGGTGTTGTCCAATTTATGTTTACAGTTATTAAACTAGTTAAATTTGCAAATGCATAATCACCAATATTTATAACCGTACTAGGAATGTTTATAGTTGTTATATCTGTTCCGGCAAACGCATTATTGGCAATACTTGTAACATCATAAGTTATACCCTCGTAAGTTATGTTGCTAGGTATGTTGAGTACACCTGTAAAACTGGGTGTTGCGGTAATTTCAATTGTTGTTGGGCTAGTAACTTTAAAATTAATACCTTGATAGGTAAAAGTTATGGGTTGCATTTCTATAATAGTACCAAAATCTTTCCATACAGGTGCGGCTTGATAGGCAGCTAGTGTTCCGGCGGGTACGTATAAGGTGACGGAGCCGAGCAATACTTTACCAAATTCAAATGAGGTTATATTAAAAGGACTTGCCCAATTTACAGTTACTGATTTTAAGCCAAAGCAATAAATAAATGCACCCTCACCAATACTTGTTACCGAATTGGGGATATTTAAAGATGTTAATGCTTCACAACCGCTAAATGCCGTACTTCCAATAGTTGTTATCGAGTTGGGGATATTTACTGAAACTAATCCACTACAATTATAAAATGCATAACCTCCAATAGTTTTTACAGTGCTTGGGATAGTTATTGATATTAAACCAGTACAATTTTTAAATGCATTAGCACCAAGATTAGTAACGGTATATGTAATGCCCATGTTGATAACACTAGAGGGCAATTCAAAAGCACCCGTAATACCAGCATTTGAAGCAACGGAAACAGTTGTGGGGCTAGTAACAGTATAATTTATCCCTGAAGCAGTAAAGGTTAATGGTAAATCCCCTTCAACAATATTACCAAAATCTTGCCATACACTTGCAGCCTTATATGCAGCTAATGTGCTGCTTGGTACAAATAAATTAGCAGATAAAATTTGTTCATTTTGAAATACATTTGCATTGATGAGTAAGGGATTTGCCCAATCTACTTTTAAATAAGTTAAACTTACACAACTATTAAATGCATTATAACCGATACTTGTTAGGGAGTTTGGTAAACTAATTGTTGTTATATCGGTACAATAATAAAATGCTGATTTACCAATAGATTTTACTGAGTTTGGAATAATTAGCGAAAGTAAACGAATACATACTGAAAATGCATTATCACCAATTGATTCTACTGAATTAGGGATAGTTATGGATATTAAGTCATTACAATCAGCTAAAGCGTAGTCTCCTATACTGGTTACTGTGTTGGGGATAGTTATGGCTGTTAAAGCTCTACAATTTTTAAATGCATGATATCCTAAACTAGTAACTGAATAATTAATGCCCAAATATGTAACAATAGATGATATTACAGCCTCTCCTTGAAAGTTGTTATTAGCACCAACTTCAACGGTTGTTGAGCTAGTTACAACATAATTAATACCAGAAACCATAAAATTTAGCGGTAATACACCTTCAATTATATTTCCAAATCCTTTCCATATAGGTGCTACCGTATATAAAGCTAAGTTGCCGGCTGGCACATATAATTTAACATTTTCAATAGGCACATAATTAAAAACGTATGCATTTATTAATAAAGGATTTGCCCAATCTACTTTTAAATGAGTTAAACTTTCACAATTTTGAAATGCATAGTTGCCAATGTTTGTAACTGAATTGGGTATATATATAGATGATATACCTGTACAGTTAGAAAATGCAGAAGTACCAATGCTTGTAATTGAGTTTGGTATGTTTAAAGTTGTTAAACTTTTACAAGAAGAAAAAGTATTCTCACTAATATTGGTAATAGAATTGGGTATAGATAGTGACGTTAAGCTTGTACAGCTTCCAAATGCACCTCTACCTATATTTGTTACTGAGTTTGGTATGATTAAAGTTATTAGACCTGTACAACTTCCAAATGCACCAATCCCAATACTGGTAACAGAGTTGGGTAATGTTAATGCTATTAAACTAGGATTATTATTAAATGCATAATCATCAATTTTAGTTACCGAATATGTAACATTAGCATAAATAACACTACTAGGTATCACAGCGCTACCTGTAAAAGTTCTATTATTAACCACCTCCACAGTTGTTGGGCTAGTTACCTTATAATTAATTCCATTATCTGTAAAAGTTTGTGCAAATAATGTGGTTGTAGCACATAATGTTAAAATAATAAGTAATATTTTTTTCATAGTTTATATTTTTTTCATAAATGTAATGTTTAAAATAATAATTAAGCATTATTAAATTGTTAATAATGTAAATAGCTGCCTTAGTTTAAAATTATGAACCCAAATTCGTGAATACGTGGCGATAAAATTACCCCGTGACTGTGTATTTAGTTTGCCACGAATACACGAATTTTATAGTATTGGGCTCATTTGCCTTATAAAGTTAAATCTAAAAAACACATCCAAATTAGTAGATTAGTAGCTAAGAAATTACCTTGTAGATTCATTTTTCATAAATGTAGTTTTAAACTAAGTAGTAAACATTATTAATTTGTTAATACGGAACAATGAGTTAAAAACTATTATTTTACCACGTTTTTACATCAAAAACATTTAATTAAATACAGCAAAACAATTGTAAATTTGTGTATTATTATTCAAGCCTAAAAAATACAATGAAAGCAAAATATTTAAACCCATTTACTGATTTTGGATTTAAAAAGATTTTTGGAGAGGAAGCTAGTAAACCTCTTTTACTAGATTTTTTAAATGCCTTACTGCCCAGTACCGACATAATAGTTGACCTGACCTTTAAAAACAATGAACAGCTTGCACAATCCGACCTTGATAGAAAAGCTATTTATGATATTTATTGTGAAAATGAAAGAGGCGAAAAATTTATTGTAGAATTACAAAAAGCAAAACAAAACTATTTTAAAGAAAGAACTATTTACTATTCTACCTTTCCAATTAGAGAACAAGCCGAAAAAGGAGAGTGGAATTATAATTTAAAAGCTGTTTATTGTATTGGTATTTTGGATTTTACATTTGACGATTACGATAACGAAACAGATAAAAATGAAGTTGTACATACTATAAAATTAAAAAACCAAAACGGAAAAACATTTTATGATAAATTGACTTTCATATATCTTGAAATGCCCAATTTTAATCTTACTGAAATTCAATTGCTAACACGTTTACACAAATGGCTTTATTTTATTAAACATCTAGAAGACTTTCAAACAATACCCTCAATTATTGCAGACGATGTATTTAATCAAGCATTTGAAAAAGCTGAACTCGCAAAATTTGGACTTGTAGAACTTGCAAGTTATGAAGCAAGTTTAAAAACGTTTAGAGATAACAAAGCGGTATTTGATTATGCAATAGATACTGCATTTAGTGATGGTAAGGCAGATGTAGCAAAATTAATGAAATTGGAAAATGAACCTATTGAAAAAATTATTAAATATACAGGCTTTACAAAAGAAGAAATTGAAAAACTTTAGATAAGACTGGTTTCTTTTAATAATATTAAGTTTTGTAACACAATACTTTACACATCTTAGAAGTAAACTAATTACAACATTTTAATTGTAAGCTTTTTACTGATTGCGTTATAAAAATAGACTCTTCACTGCGTTCAGAGTGACAAACTAAACATCTATTCCAAAAACCACCTCAGCTAAACCCATTTCGTCGGGAGAGGCCGGCAGCAAATAAGGCACATTCATTTCATCAAATTTGTTACCTGTGGCTTTGCCAATGGCTACCACTTTTTGGCCAGGGTTTAGCAAATTATCGGCAAAGTAAGCTTCTACATTTGAAGGGCTAGTAAAAACCAATACTTCGGCAAATGTGGGTGCTAAATTATCTTCTAAAATGGTTTCATAAACAGCGAGATCGATAATTTTGGTTTGCTCCGATAATCCTTTTTGTATAGTGCGCAACGACTCTTTTGCGGATGGAAATAAAATATGTTGTCCGTTTGCAATAGCGGCAAAATCTTGAGCTATTTCGGTTGTATCGTTACTTTCGCCAACAAAATCTACAGTTTTACCCATTTGTTTTAAAGCATCTTCGCTACCACGACCAATAACGCCAAATTTTATATCTTTTGGCAAAATAGGCTCGAGGGCAAAAAAGTATTCGATGCCGTTTTTACTGCTAAAAAATATCCAATCTAAGTTTCTAAAAATATACGAATCTAATTTGTGAATTGTAGGCACTGTTCTTATCAAAGACCTTGCTTCTAATTCTATATTATTTTTAGCCAACGATTTAGCAAAATAACTATTCTCGTTTAACTCACGCGATATAAAAACTTTAGAAGGAAACTTACGGTTGGCAATATCAAACTTTGCTACAATTTTTTCGGCCAAACCTTCTGTGGTTTTTGCTTCTATGTAAAACCTATCGGGAAACTCGTTTGCCTCGTTGGCTTTGCTTGTCCACACTTCAAAAACATCATTGTTTTTTTTGCAGTAGCAGCCCAATGGTGCGTGGCAACCACCATCGAAAAGATTTAACACTTTACGTTCTACAGCTATAACTTGGGCAACAGCCGCATCATTTATATGTTGTAGTATTTTAAACAGTTCCGTATTATCTTCCTTAATTTGTATGGCCAAAACACCTTGTGCCGGCGATGGAACCATTTCGGCATTGGGTTCTATAACTTCTTGGTGAAACTCCGATAAATCTAAACCTAACCTAGTTACCCCTGCCCTAGCAATTACAATGGCATCATAATCTTCGTCTCTTAACTTTTGAATGCGTGTTGGTACATTACCACGAAGGTTTTCTATTTCTAAATCGGGCCGTACCGACAATAATTGAGATTGCCTACGATTTGATGATGTGCCCACTACACCGTTGTGTTTTATAGATAGTTTTTTAGAAGAATCTACACAATCTTTTAAAATCAAAATCAATTCCGATGCATCTTCACGGTGACTTACTGCGGCAATAATTAAACCATCGGGATTTTTTGTGGGTAAATCTTTATGAGAGTGTACAGCTAAATCTATTGTGCCTGCGAGTAAATGTTCTTCTAATTCTTGGGTAAAAAAACCTTTGCCTTCTAGCTTATCTAAACGGAGGTTTAAAATGCTATCGCCTTGGGTTTTAATAATTTTTAGTTCGGCTTGTATGTTTATTTCGGCCAGTTTATCTTTTACAAAATTGGCTTGCCATAAAGCCAAATCGCTACCACGGGTGCCAATTACAATTTTTTTGTCCACAACAGTTGTTTTATAATATTAACCCGAATTCGATTGTTAAAATATTGTTTTTTATTTTTTGAATATGATTTGGGCGTTTCCTACCTGCCGGTAGGGGCAAGGTAACACGCCGTTCGCTATATCTTTTTTCCCCGTGGCCCCCAAAGGGGGGATTTAACGTTTCCCCCCTTTGGGGGATTGGGGGAGAAAAAAGGATGCCTGCCGGCCGGCAGGCGGGCCGCTACCGTCGTTAACGCTTTAAAGTCATAAATAACACTGATTTACAACAAATTACACTATCTTTTAACAGTCTAACTAAGGTTATTAACAAAAGGCAAAATTGCTAAGGCTAAAAAAATCAATCGCAATTTACCAAAATATCTTTGGCCATAACCATAGGTATACTAATGTATTTTTTTTCTACATACGCCATTACTTTTTCTAATACCAACCTCGAGTTTTCGTCTAACGCATTTACATCATCGGCAAAAACAGCATTTAAAGCTTTATGTTTAATTTCTTTAATTTTTTGGGGCACTTGCTGCATGGCAATTTCTACCTGGCGTTGTTTTAAAACTGGTCTAAACTCTTTTAAATTTTTTTCAATAATGCTTTCGCCGTTTATCAATTCTTGGTAGCGTTCTTGCAGGTTTTTTTCGGCAATATCTTTAAGGTCGGTAATTTCTATAAAGTTTACTTTGTTTTGCAATAAAATTTCTGGAGCAGTATCGTTAGGTATGGCTAAATCAACAACAACTTTTATGTCGGTTTCTCCGTTTAGTAAGTTGGTGTAAATATCGGCTGTTAAAACTGGCTCTGTTGCTCCGGTGCAGGTAATTATCACATCAAAACCAGTTTTAACATGCTTTAAACTCTCTAAATCGTAGGCTTTACCACCCAATTGGTTAGCTAGGGTTTGTGCTTTGCTAAGTGTGCGGTTAAAAACCGAAAAATTGGTGTATTTGTGTTTTTTAAGATATTGGGCAATGTTTTGGTTAGTTTCGCCTGCGCCAATAATTAGTATTCTAGAGTTGGGGTTTATTTTTAAATCTCGAAGTTTGCGGTAAGCTAATGATACTACCGATATTGGGTTTTTTGCAATATTGGTATAGGTATAAACCTGTTTTGCGGTTTTAACTACTTGGTTCATTATCATTCGAAGATAATCGCCAGTTAGGTTTTTTGCTCGGCAGGCTTCATAAGCTTTACGTACTTGGGCTAATATTTCTTTTTCGCCAACTACTAAACTTTCTAAAGAACTTGCTACACGCATTAAATAGTTTAAAGCTTCTTCGCTTTCGTAAATGCAACAATCGGCAACCAAATGGTCTATTTGTGCATGCGTAATGCAGTTATCGTGTAAACTATTTAAAAAACATTTTACAAATTTTTTATCTACTGTATGTTCGGCTGTAAAAACAAACTCAACGCGGTTACAAGTGGCAAGGTAAAAAAGTTCGGCAATATTGTATTTTTCTTTTACTACTTTTAGTTTATGGTCTAAAGTTTCGTCGTTTAAAACCAAACAGCCCAATTGCTTCAAATCAATTTGCTTGTGAGTAAACGCTATAACTTTTAATTGCTTCAAGTAATTTTTTTTCTATTAGGCAAAAGTATATTTACTGATGTTTAAAAATGTCAATCGTTTGTAATTGCATTTATTTAGAAGGAATATAAATAGAGTTGTTTTTGCGTTAGGGATAGCAACGGTTAGCCTTTTTTAGCTCACATAAACCCCAAAGGTTTATGGGGGTTAAAAAAGCTATGAGTGTATAGCCCGCCCGAACGCCCTAATAAAACTTTAAAAACTATTCGGTTTTAAAATTAAAAACTGTTAAATTTTCGTCGAGTTTTATATGTGCTTCTTTACCTTCGGCTTTAAAGTTAATAATATTTATTTGTTGGGGGTACAAGGCTAAAAGCAGGGAGTTGGTTATACTTATGGTTTTAATTTTAGGTGTTTGTTTTGTTTCTAGGTAGCACCAAACAGCATCGTGTGTAATTTGGTACCCCACAAAATTTATTGGGTAAAACTTATTATTTATGGCAACTTTTAAATGCTTTTGTAGGTATAATGCTATTAAATCATCGGCTTGGTTTTTATTTTGAGGGTTTGTAATATTCAAAACGGTATTATTTTCGTTTAAAATTGCTTTTTCTAAATCGTTAATAAAAATTTTGGTGCTAATTTCAATTGTTTTTGATTTTGGGTTTTGGTTAACATCGGTTACGGTTACATAAAAAGGATGTAACAAAAAAAATTTGATGAGTAAAATGTGAATCATATTTTATAAATTTATGATTTAAAATTAACCAATTTGTAATAATGCAAAATTTTAGTATGTATTTTGAATTAGGCTGGCAACATATTTTAAACTGGCAAGCTTACGATCATGTTTTATTTTTAGTTGCATTATGTAGTATTTACTTATTTGCCGACTGGAAAAAGGTTTTAATTTTAGTAACCGCTTTTACCATTGGGCATTCTATAACGTTAGCGTTAAGCGTTTTAAATTTGGTTTTATTGCCTACAAAATGGATTGAGTTTTTAATACCCGTAACCATTGTTATCACTGCAGCAATAAATATTGCCCGAAAACGTAATTTTAATAAGAAGGTAAATCTATCTTATATTTTAGCTTTGTTTTTTGGTTTAATACACGGTTTAGGGTTTTCTAATTATTTAAAAAGCCTTTTGGGCAAACCAAACAATATTGTAGTAGAACTTTTGGCTTTTAATGTTGGGTTAGAAGTTGGGCAAATAATTATTGTATTGATAGTACTTCTATTTTCGTTTATTGTAGTAAGCGTTTTTCGGAAACAAAAACGAGAGTGGCAGTTGTTTTTATCGTCGGCTATTTTTGGTATAGCCTTAATGATGGCAATTGAGCGTTTTCCAAGATTTTAATTTTAAGAATATTGAAAATATGAAAAAAATAATTTTTGCTTTGTTTATTTTAGGATGTTATGATAAAACCTTTGCACAGTTTTTACAAAACAACCCAGGCAGTAACCATGGCAATAAGTTTGAGCAATTAGAAACTATTTTACACGACCCTAATATGTACCGGTCGGCATCGGGAGCACCAGGGCCAAAATACTGGCAACAAAAAGCCGATTATGTAATTAACTGCGAAATTAACGATAAAACACAGGTTTTAACTGGCCAAGAAACTATTACCTACACCAATAACTCGCCCGATGGCTTAACTTATTTATGGTTACAATTAGATGAAAATGAGCATAAACCAAATGCCGACAATCAATTATTTAACGGCAGTGCTATAAAAGATAAATTACAGGTATCGCAAATGCAAGCCATAATTGGGATAGAAAAAGGCTTAGGTGTAAATATTTTAAAAATTACAGATGCTAACAACGCTACCTTAAAATACACCATTAACCAAACCATGATGCGGGTAGAATTGCCCAAAACATTATTACCCAACCAAAAATTTATTTTTAAAGTAAGCTGGAATTACAAAATTACCAACCGTAATAGTGTGGGTGGCCGTGGTGGTTACGAATATTTTGAAGATGATGGTAATTACCTTTATACCATTACACAATGGTACCCACGTATGGCCGTTTACTCGGATTTTGCAGGTTGGCAAAACAAACAATTTACAGGTACGGGCGAATTTGCTTTAACTTTTGGTGATTTTAAAGTAAATATTACTGTACCTGCCGACCATATAATTGGTGCAACTGGCGAGTGTAGCAACTACCAGGCAGTGCTTAGCGGCACTCAGTTAAAACGTTGGCAACAAGCCCAAAACACTGCCGAACCTATTGAAGTAGTTACCTTAGCCGAGGCAAATTTGGCTTTAAAATTAAAATCAACCGCTAAAAAAACTTGGGTTTACGAAGCTAAAAATGTGCGTGATTTTGCATTTGTAAGCTCACGCCGATTAGTTTGGGATGCCATGCGAGTTAATTTGGATGAAGGTAAAAAACCTATGGCAATGTCGTACTACTGCCCCGAGGCCTATGCACTTTACCGCAAATATTCTACTAAATTAGTAGCGCATACGTTAAAGGTTTACTCTAAACATACTCTAACTTACCCCTACCCTGTGGCAATTTCGGTGGAGGCTACCAACGGTATGGAGTACCCAATGATTTGCTTTAATTATGGTCGTCCCGAAAAAGATGACACCTATAGCGAAGCCGTTAAATACGGGATGATGGGCGTGATAATACACGAAGTTGGGCATAACTTTTTCCCGATGATTATTAACTCCGACGAACGCCAATGGACGTGGATGGATGAAGGTATGAACACTTTTTGCCAATACCTTGCCGAACAGGAGTGGGATAATAATTACCCATCACGGCGTGGGCCAGCCCATTTGATAGCCGATTATATGCGCCTACCCAAAGACCAACTAGAGCCGATTATGACCAACTCGGAAAACATCATACGCTTTGGTGCAAATGCTTACGGAAAACCTGCAACCGCTTTAAACATTTTACGTGAAACCGTAATGGGTCGCGAATTGTTTGATTACGCTTTTAAAGAATATGCCCGTCGTTGGGCTTTTAAACACCCCACTCCTACCGATTTTTTTAGAACTATGGAAGATGCATCGGCAGTAGATTTAGACTGGTTTTGGCGGGGTTGGTTTTACGGTACCGATGCTGTTGATATTGCCATTGATGGGATGAAATATTTTAGAATGGACACTAAAAATCCGGAAACGGAAAACCTAGAAACCAAAAAAGCCGAAGAAGCTGATGCTTATATTATTAGCCGAAAACGCAACCGAGATGCGGGTATAAAATTTGCCATTGAGGCAGATACTAGTCTGCAAGATTTTTACAATAAATGGGATAAATACGCCCTATCGCCCAATAGCAAAAAAAGTTTTACCAATTATTATAATGGGCTTAACGCCGATGAAAAAAAACTATACGATAGCAAAACCAATTTTTACCAATTAGATTTTACAAACAAAGGTGGTTTGGTTATGCCTATTATTTTAGAATGGGCTTTTACCGATGGTACAAAAGAAATAGATAACATACCAGCCTACATTTGGCGAAAAGACGAAAATAAAGTAACCAAAGTGTTTGCTAAAAGTAAGCAAGTGCAAAGTGTGCGTTTAGACCCTAATAGAGAAACTGGTGATATAGACGAAAGCAACAACAGTTTCCCCAGATTTATAGCACCCAGCAAATTCGAAATGTTTAAACAGCAAGCTTTACCGCGTGGCGCATCGGGCGGGGGGAATCCTATGCAGGAAGCAAGGGGGAGTAAATAAGATTTGCACTTTGTAGATAATTAAATTAAGAATGTATATATGTGCAAATTGGTTAAAAGATTTTGAGCGTTTAATTTAATTGATATAGGTGGATTTTGAATGTAAAATCAACGTGATAATACCTAATTTCCAACTTATTAACTGAGTAAATTTCATAAATTTTATTGTAAATTTGCGGACATTAGATAGTTAAAAAATAATAATGAAAGCGAGATACATAAACCCTTTTACAGATTTCGGATTTAAGAAAATATTTGGAGAGGAAGCCAGTAAACCACTTTTAATTGACTTTTTGAACGCTTTACTACCCCAAACCAACAATATAGTTGACCTAACTTTTAAAAATACAGAGCAACTTGGGCAAACCGACTTAGATCGAAAAGCTATCTACGACATTTACTGCGAAAACCAGAACGGAGAGAAATTTATTGTAGAACTTCAAAAAGCAAAACAAAACTATTTTAAAGAAAGAACCATTTATTACTCAACTTTCCCCATAAGAGAACAAGCCGAAAAAGGTGAATGGAATTATAATTTGAAGGCGGTATATTGTATTGGTATTTTGGATTTTACATTTGACGATTATGAAAGTGAAGCAGAAAAAAGCGAAGTGGTACATACTATAAAATTGAAAAACCAAAACGGTAAGACTTTTTATGACAAGCTTACGTACATCTATCTTGAAATGCCAAACTTTAAATTGGAAGAGAATAACTTAAAAAGCCGTTTAGACAATTGGTTATTTTTTATCAAACATTTAGAAGATTTTCAAGATATACCTTCTATTTTTTCGGATGATATATTTACCCAAGCATTTGAAAAAGCGGAGCTTGCTAGGTTTGGTCAAACAGATTTAGACAATTACGAAAATAGCTTAAAAACATACAGAGATTTAAAAGGTGTAATAGATACTGCTTTTGAAGATGGCAAATTAGAGGGGGTTTTATTAATGGCTAAAAAACTTAAAAACAAAGGAGTAGCTTTACCTATTATTATTGAAGCATCTGGTCTTACAAGAGAAGAAATTGATAGATTGTAAATACAATCTACCAAGTTTCTGTTAGCCAAATATGAAAAAATTAAGTTGAGTTAGGATATTTTATTTTCATATAACCCCCATCACTTCTACTCAAACTCATTTAAATTTTCAATAGTTTTTGCTGCAATTTCTTTTAAAGCTTCTATGGTTAAAAATGCTTGGTGAGGTGTAATAATAACATTTGGGTGCGCTAAAAGTTGTAATAAAATAGGGTCTTTTTGTGCATCGTTGCGGTGGTTTTCAAAAAACAAACCGTGTTCATTTTCGTAAACATCGGCACCTAAATAACCTAACTGGCCAGTATTTAATGCTTCTAAAGCATCGGTAGTGTGTATTAAGGAGCCTCTTCCAGTATTAATTATCATTACACCTTTTTTCATTTTTGCTATACTTTGGCTGTTAATTAGGTATTTATCATCGGCAGTGGCAGGTATATGTAGCGATATAATATCCGCATTAGCGTACAATTCTTCTAAACTTACCATTTTAATATTTGGGTTTTCGTTATCAATTTCAATATCGTATGCAATAACATGGCAACCAAAACCATTAAAAATACCGGCAGTAACTTTTCCAATTGTGCCTAAACCTATCAAACCAACAGTTTTGCCGAAAAGATTAAAACCGGTTAGACCTTCTAATCTAAAATCAAATTCTTTAACCCGTTGGTTTGCCAAAATAAGTTTACGGTTTAATGCCAAAACCAGCATAACGGCATGTTCGGCAATGCTATTTGGTGAGTAAGAGGGTACATTTGCTATTTTTATATTAGCCGCTTCGGTAGCAAATTTGTTTATATGGTCGGTGCCAACAGATCGGGTTGCTATGTATTTTACACCTAATTGCTCTAGCTTTTTAACAATATTCTCACTTACGTTATCGTTAGTAAAAACTACAATAGCATCATTACCAGCAGCTAAATCAATAGTTTCTTCGGTTAAAGGTTTATCCAATAAAGTTAATTGGTGTTGATTATTATTTGCCTCATTTAAAAGATCAATTTCAAAAGGGCGGGTACTGTAAACAATTGCTTTCATATATTATTTAACTAACTCTATCAATAAATCAGCCAAGTAAAACTAAACAATAAAATGATAGTAATACTATATTTAAATAAAGTATTTATATATTTGCACAAATAAAATCTAAATTCAATCTTTATTAGACCCTGTAATTTTATTCTTTATTTTAAGAGTTCCTGATGGATAAGTAAAATCAGATTTACACATTCCCAAAACATTTTACAACACACGTAAAATTTATTTATTATTGTGGATGCAAAATGCTAAAAACATATGTAATAGTTTGACGGGGTTTTTATTAAAACAGAACAAAAGAATTAAAAAAAAAACTTTAAGCATTGTTTCACAAAATTATTGTAAGTAAATCATCTTTTTTAATGGTTGGGCAATTTATAATTGGCATTACAACTGCGTATACTGGCAATAGACAAATCAATTTTTTCTTTTTCGATTTATTTAAAGGCATTTTAGCTATTTTTATACTCGAAATGGGTGTAGTAGCTTCACAAAGGTTTAACGATTTAAAAAAAGTGGGTCTATTTTTAATGGGTTTTGGTTTGGTTATACGCTTCATATCGGCAAATTTAGGCATTGCAGTTGCAATGTTAATTAGTTTTTTGGTTGATGTTGCCATAATTTTAGCAACAATGGGCGCAAGTGCATCGTACATTGCTGCACCAGTGGCAATGAAAATTGCGTTACCAAAAGCAAATGCAAATTTTATTTAACGGCATCTTTGGACACGCCTATTTACTATTTATTTATATCAAATTTTTAATTTAATTTAAAATCATACAAAAATGAGAAATACCATTGCAGTTGCAAAAGGAGATGGCATAGGGCCCGAAATTATGGATGCAGTAATTACAATTTTTAATGCTGCCAATGTACCTTTAGATTATAAGTTTGTGGATATGGGCAAACATATATTTGAGCAAGGAAACTCTACCGGTATGACGCCCGATGCTAAGAATGCCATTGAAAACTTAGGCATTTTATTTAAAGGCCCAATGGAAACCCCAAAAGGCAAAGGCATGAAAAGCTTAAACGTTACCGCCCGTAAGGTTTGGAATACTTATGCTAATAAACGTACTTTTATTAGTTTAAACGGTGTTGATACCGTTTTTTCTAAAGCAGGAATCCCAATTGATATAACTATTGTAAGGGAAAATATTGAGGATACTTATGGTGGGATTGAGCACATGCTAACCCCCGATGTTGCCCTTTGTCGTAGGTTTATAACCCGACCAGGATCATTACAAGTGCATAAATATGCTTTTGATATGGCTCGTAAAAAAGGTGCAAGAAAAGTTACCTGTGGGCATAAAGCCAACATTATGAAACTTACCGATGGTTTGTTTTTAGAATGCTTTTACGAAGTAGCAAAAGATTACCCCGAAATTGAAGTAAATGATGTAATTGTTGATGACCTTGCCATGAAACTGGTTGTGCGCCCTACCGATTTTGACGTAGTAGTTTTAACTAACCTACAAGGCGATATTATTTCTGATTTATGTGCTGGTTTGGTTGGTGGCTTAGGTTTTGCACCTTCGGCAAATATTGGCGATAATATATCAATTTTTGAAGCTGTACACGGTACCGCACCCGATATTACGGGTATGAATATTGCCAACCCAACTTCGCTTTTGTTAAGTGGTATTATGATGCTGAACCATTTAGGCCATTTTAGCCACGCCAATTTAATTGAAAATGCTTTACTTTATACCTTAGAGCAAGGTGCCCATACGGGCGATTTTGGTAGCAAAACAACACCATCACTTAATACTACCCAGTTTGCACAAGAAATTATCAATAATTTAGGGAAAACTCCTGCCAAAGGTAATAAATTGAATATTTTACCTAACCAAGATGTTTATACTCAGCCTACTTTACCTACTCAAAATAAAATGACGGCCATTAATAAACCTAATTTAAGCGAAATTATGGGTGCCGATTTTTTTATAGAAAGTATAGAACAACCAAAAGAAATAGCCGCTAAAATTTATCCATTATTAGGTAGTGATTTTGCCTTGTCAACTATGAGCAACCGAGGTACGCAGGTTTACCCAACGGGTTCTATTTTTACCGAATGTATTAATCAATTTAGAGTAAGATTAGAAAAAAATGGCGCACAAGAACTTAGCCAATCAGATATTTTAAACCTTTCGGCAAAAGTTGCCGAGCAATTTAAAATATGCTCGATAGAATGGTTAATGGCTTACGATGGTAAAAAAGCTTATTCGTTGGCACAAGGACAATAAATTTAATAAAATGCAAAAATCAGAAAAATATAAACTTATTAAGGGCAGGTTTTCGGCCGCCGATGCTATACCATTAGTAACATCGTTATACGAAGCTAAAATACAGTATCACAGTAGACAGTTGCTTACTTTAAGCGAACGAAATGAAGAAGATGTTGAACATTGTGAAAAGAAAATTACCGATTTAGAAAAAACACGAGGTAATATTATAAAAGCCTTAAAGGCGGCCGAGGCCTTGGGCAATAAAGTAGATATTGATGGCAGTTTAGAAATTAATGTGGTTGTAGTGTAGAGACAAGGCTTGCTTTGTCAAAAAAATCACAACAAACACAAGGCGCATGCATTGTCTAGAAAATCACAATGATAAAAAGTATGCCTTGTCTAAAAAATCACAACAAACACAAGGCATACCTTGTCTCCAAAAATTTTAAACGAGACAAGGCATGCCTTGTCTCTACATTGGCAACGGTAAAACCGTTTTAATTATAATACCAACAACAGCGGCAATCAAAATTATATAAGGCTCCGATAATTTTTTAACATAAATTAGTGCAAAAATAGCTGCAATAGCAATTAAGGCTGTGGCAATATCGGTTATAGAACGCATACCAATAACAATTACCGAACCTACCAATGCACCAATAACCGCCGCAGTTATACCAGTAACAAAGGCTTTTATACTTTGGTTTTTTGCAACTTTTTTAAACGAGGGAGCCAAAGCAACTGTAAAAATATAGCAAGGTAAAAAAGTAGCTAATGCTGCCACACACGCTCCGGGGAAACCCGCAACCAAATACCCAATAAAACCAACTGTTATTACAACTGGCCCTGGTGTAACCATGGCAACTGCAACAGCATCAATAAATTGTTGCTCGGTTAGCCAAGCAAATTGCTTTACCACACCCGAATGTAAAAAAGGTACAATAGCCAAGCCACTACCAAAAACAAAAGCACCCGCTTTGGTAAAAAATAGCGCAATATTAAGCAAGGTGGCATTATCGTATTGCCAAAAACCTATTCCAATAATAAGTAAACTGGGTAAAACGGCAGGTTTTTTAATCCATTTTGGAGGTGCTTTTACCAACATATAAATTATGCCAGCTAATATAAAAAGTAGTACCTCTTCTTTTTGGGTTATTACCGTGAGTACAATGCCTAACACATAAAATAACCACAATAACCAGTTATTTTTTATTGCATTTACTTCTAATTTGCTAGTAGATTTTATAGTTAATTTACATGCACTAATAGAAATTATGCCAATTACTGCAGCCCCAACCCCATAAAATATGGCTTGCATTAAGGGTAAACCGCTATACATTTTATAGGCCATCCCCAATAAAACCACCATAATAAACGATGGTAATACAAAAGCTAAACCTACCAATGTTGCGCCCAAAATGCCGTAGTGCACAAAGCCAATGTAAATACTTAGCTGGGCTGCTAGTGGGCCTGGGGCTAATTGTGCCAAAGCTAAACCTTCTTTATACTCATCTTCGGTAAGCCATTTTTTTTGCTCAACTAAATCTCGGTTCATGTAGCCAACCAAAGCCACAGGGCCACCAAAACCCCAAGTTCCTAATTTTAAAAAGTAAATTACCAGTTGTTTTAAGGTGTAATTATTTTGTACCATATTTTGTTTTAAAAGCCTATCCCAAATTGAAAACCTATTCCTACCGAAGTAGGTAAATTATTGCCAAAACGTAAGGGCAAAGGTATTGCCACAAAATAATTACAATTTTTATTGCGCTTAACTACTTTATTAATTACAGGTGTAATGCCATAACGGCCACCAGTTTCAAAAGCCAACCTGCCTGCAAAAACAGTATTAGGTGCAAGCCGAACCAAAATACCAGGATGAAAAAGCAGGTTATACATTTTACTGTCTCCACTTTGTGCCCTAATAAATGGTACAAATTCCATAGAAAAGCCAATATGGTGGGTTTTCCAAATATTTATGCCTGTGGGTAAACCGCCAATATAATAATTAGTAAAATTTGTAGTGGTTTGGTTTTTATTGATTGATATTATTGGATGTAAAATACCTACATAACCAGTTATTTTTGGGTATTTCTCTGGTGTTTGTGCAAAAATTTTATACAGCACAATTGAAAAGCAAAATACTAATAAAGCGGATTTAAGAAGTAGGATTTTAATCATATTTTTATGATAATTAGGGTTTATTGTAATTTTAAGTAACGGTCTAATTTAAATTAATATTAATAGTGATTTAATACTTGCAATAATGATTTGGGCGTTTTAACACGCTTTCCACTATATCTTTTTTTATTTCTTTATCCCCCCAGCCCCCGAAGGGGGAGTTTCGGCATAAAAAAAGGATGCCGTTACAATCGTTAACGCTCATTATTATTGTATTAAACTAACTAACAATAAATTCAAGTAGATTTAAATCTCCTTTATATTAAATCTTAAATATTTACTAAGTAATAAAATCACATCCTAACTATTCATATTAGTTTAACAAAGCACCCATAAAAAATATGGGTGCCTAAGAAAATTAAAATTTGTAACTCTAAAGAGCATATCTCAGAGTAATACCAAAAGTTCTAGGATCGCCCAGTACGCCAGCAAAATGACCGGCATTACCGCCTGCAGGCAATAATTGCTCAAAATAATTAGTATCAAACAAGTTACGACCCCACACATAAGCAGATAAACCTTTAGTAGCTTTAAATCCTATTCTTCCATTTATAATATTGTAGCCATCAATATTTAAAAATGCTGATGGTGAAGGGCTTGAAGAAAATGAAGAGCGGTAATAGGTATCTAATGCAGTAAAGAATTTCCCTTCTTTGCTTAAAAACCTAGCGGCGGTAGAAAACTCGCCACCTACTGAGGTTATCAATTTAGAAATACCGGGCAGCACTCCGCCCGAAATATCTTTGAATGATACAGCGGCACCAGTCTCCTCTAATGGAAGTGGTGCATTAGTAAATTTCACATATTTTGCATCTGTGTAAGCTGCAGAACCATAAAATGAAAAGTGTGAATTAATCTTGATATTTCCATCTAACTCTACACCTTTTACATTTACTTTCTCGGCAGTAGCTAAGTAACCACGGTTAAGTGCCACGTCGGGCGATTGCACATTAGTTTGATAATCTTTAATGTTAGAATTGTGGAAAGTTAGATTTAGCGTAAAATTATCAAGAGGTGTAGTTTTAATACCCAATTCATAGTGAGTAGTATATTCGGGATTTATTCTGGCTAAACTCAAATCTGGGCCAGTGGCTGGCGCAATTGCACTAGGTAAACCCGCAACGTTTACTCCCACAGGTTTAAAACTAGTAGAATAAGTAGCAAATGCATTTATTCTTTTACTAGGTTTATACGCCAATGTTCCCGAATAGGTAAAATTATATTCATCTACATTGGCTACATAAGCCTGATTGCTATAAACCCCATTTTTAATCTTTTGAAGTTCCGCTTTTTCGGCTTCAGTGTAAGCACTAGTTGCTACATCAAGCCCACCAGAAGCAACTCTGTTAAAATCAACATCTTTATTGTCGTAATTGAAACGTATGCCTGGTAAAATGTGCCAATTTTCAGCAAACTCCAAATCTAAACTTGCAAAAGCAGCAGCACTTTGCGATTTGATGGATGAAAATGTATTTATTCCATAACCATTTAATAAGCCCGGTGTTGCCCATAGTTGATCATTTGAAGTGCCAGGTGTTTTAGCGTTTGGACCAGTGGAGTTTTTCGAAAAACGAGCTTGTGCCGAACCAGATTGTTCAAAACCATTGGTTTTTACTTCTTGGTCTATGTAAAATAAACCTACTACACCGCTCAATTTATCAGTTACTTGATTGGCATAGCGTACTTCTTGCGACCAATTTTTATGTTTTGATGGGTTTTGAGATTTGGCGAGTACGGGCAGGCCTGTAAAATCTCTGTCGTTAGATGGATCCCAATTCCAATAACGCCAAGCAGATGTGGATGTTAAAGTACCTGATCCTATTTTAATATCAGCATTAAGCGAAACTCCACCCAATTGATTGTTAGATTTCCAAGGCGTATCATGATCTATTACACGGTCGAAAGCATTTAGGGTAGGTAATTGATAACCTAAGTTGGATGTGATTGCGTTAAACTGCCTGTAAGGCGCTCGTTTTGTAGTAACTACACCTGCGACTACTTGCGCATAGCCATCCGGTTTTTGATCGGTTATATCACCCACTAATGTTATAAAAGTATTTTCGAAAGGTTTATATAATACTTGTCCGCGAAAACCTATGTTGTTGATATCGTTTGTAGCTCTTCCAGTTCGCACATTATCAATTAAACCATTACGCTGGGAGCCCGAAAAAGATAAGCGTGTTGCAAATTTTTTACTTAGTGGACCCGATATTGATGCCTTTGTTTGAATAAATCCGTAGTTACCAAAATTAGTTTCGAAAGTGTACTCGGGTGTAAAGCTAGCTTTTCGTGTTACAATATTAAAAGCACCAGCACTAGAGTTTTTACCAAATAATGTGCCTTGCGGACCACGTAAAACCTCAATACGCTCAATATCTATAAAATCTAATGTTGCCGCAGCTGGCCTGGCATAATATACGCCGTCTACATAATATCCTACACCTGGGTCTAGTCCATCATTAGTTAAACCAAATGGTGAACCTATACCACGGATGTTTACACCCGTATTGCGGGGATTGGAAGAATACATTTGTACGGATGGGATTAATTCTTTTATTCGGGTTACGTTAAAAGCACCCGATTCTTGAATTTGTGTACCACCCACAACAGAAATAGGAATGGGTACATCTTGAAGAACTTCGGAGCGACGCCTAGAAGTAACTACAATCTCTTCTAACAAAGCATCACCTACCAAGGTTAATTCTACTAAAGTACTATCTGTTTTTAAAATCTGAAAATCTTGTGGTTTGTAGCCCACATAAGAAACTCTTAAATAAAAAGCAACATCTACATTAACTTTAATAGAAAAATCTCCTTCCGAATTTGTAACTGTAATATTTTTTGTTCCTCGTAAAGAAATTGTTGCGCCCGGCAAACCAAGCCCTTTACTATCTTTTACAACCCCTTTTACAACTTGTTGCGCTGTTGTAGAATTTGCAAATAATAATATTGGAATAATGGTAAAAAATATTTTGAATAAAAAATTTGTATTAGTTTGTGTTATGGTGGTTTTAGTAAAAATTTTCATAAATAATATTTATTTTAATGTTGAATTAATTTAAAGAATTGCGATTTCTAAACTTTTTTCTGTTAAGCCTCCGCTTATTTGAGTTAAACTCTCTTCAACAACATTGTATCTTAGGTTTCATATTTAATATTATGTGCATGAGTTAAATTCGATTATTTATGATGCAAATCTAAACAAATAATTTAAACTACCAAATACATAGACTTTGTAGAGTATTTTTTTGTTGAAAGATTACTAGTTGTTAATCAATTACAAATAAGGCAGTTGCGATATTTTTAATAGGGGCAATTATGATTGGCGTTGTAGATTAAATTGAAAGGTGTAAAAATTTAACATTTAAGCGTTCACTTTTTGTGGATATTATTCACACAAATTTTTTGTATTCTTTAATTAGGTTTTAAAAAGAGTTTGAATTATGCTTTTTTTTTTGCCAACAATAGATTTATCGCAAATTGAAATATTGAGTTTGGTATTTTAACAAGAACAGATTATTTGTTGGGTTTTTTTATGGCACTTTAATGTTAAAAAATTGGGTTTATAGTAAGATGTGAAATATATAATGCCATGCATATTTAAGTTTTATATTGATAGCATGGTGATATTAAGGGGCGGGCAGTAAAATTGGCATGTTTAAAAGCTAAACTTTTAAGGTAATATCATTTTCCAAATGCCCAAACAAATTTAAATGTGAAAAATATACCCTTCAGTTTCGATGAGGTAATAAAAAGAATAATTTGTGAAATTGTAAACTGCAGTTGGGTAGGTATTTTTAAATCATTTTCTTCTTCTGGTAAAACTACTTATGCCAATTGCAAATGATGTAATTAACATGAGTAGTTTTACAGTATTCATTTTTTTTATTTTAAAGGATAAATGTTTTTTCCCCTTAACCCCAAATTAGGGATTTGCGGTAATATAATTTAAGGTTAAAAAAAAAGCGTGAGTAACCACACTCACGCTAATTAACACCACTAACCAATTGTTTTTTGTAGGTAGGTTTTGGGTGTAGTTTTGGAATTATAAATAACTTGTAATACAATTAAAATTCATTTTATGCTTACTACATTATTATATATCATATTTATATTTTACACATAATACACTGAGGCTTATGTTTTAAAAAACAACACAAATTAAAACCAATACCCCCAAACATACAATACCCATAAATGGGTATATTTAACTTAACGGAAAATTTAAATCATGAAAATGAAACCAATAAAAAAAAAGCCTTTCTAAAATTATAGAAAGGCAAAAAATTAAAACTTAAATTTAAATAATTATGTAATCCCTTGTAGCATACTATTTTTAATCAAATGGTTGGTATTATTGCAGTTGGTTTTTTTTAACATATTTTTACGGTGTTTTTTAACTTTTAATTCACTTATAAAAAGCTTGTGTGCTATTTCCAAATTGCTACATCCCTCACTCATCAATTTTAAAATTTCTGTTTCACGTTTTGTAAACGTTGCTTCTTTTAAAAATCCAGTTTCATGGCTTAAATTTAGGTATGATGGCTCGCCATTTAGGCCAATAAGCGAAAACTTATTAGTATTTGTATTGGTTAAATGACTTATACAGGTGTGTATATTTAATGATTTGCCAAAGCCCCCTTTTTCATCTAAGGTTAGTAGCAAAGCCTGATGGTTTATCAATTCGTATTCTCCACCCTTCATTTTTGCCCTAAAGCAATAATTCATTTTGTATTTCAATAATTTATCTTGCCCAATATTTTCATATAAATAGTAGGCTATGGCTGCTTCTGTTTTACTAATAAAATCTATATCATCGGGGTGCAAGGTTTTTAAAATATCATCAAATACTACATTGCCTTCTTCAAAATTATGTATTTGGTAAATAGATGGGCTGATATGAGAGATAGACATATTGGCAAAATCAATCACATAAAAATAAAATGGCCCAGTGCTGATTATGGTGTTATTTAATTCCTCAAATGTAATTTATGGTAATGTGTTATCTTGCTCGCCTTGGTTGCGGTAATTAACCCAAACATCGTGAAGTTTTTGTATTTCGGTACTCAAAAATTAATATTTAATGTTAATTTATATTTTTGTTGATATAGTAATTTGCACTACTGTACCCTGTTTTGGGCTACTATTAATTTCAAAATACCTTTATAGTTTAGCACTCGTTTTTCTATATTTTGTAAACCAAAACCTTTTTGGGTGGTTTGTGTGTTGTAGCCTACGCCATTATCGCTGTACTGAAAAATAAAATGTTTATCGTATTTATAAAACTCTATTTGTATGTAAGTTGCATTGCCGTGTTTAAAAGCATTGTTTATAATTTCGAGGCTAATTAAATACATATCGTACACCCAAACATGGTGTATTTTTTCTGGAAAATCGTAACTATTAAATGTAATTTTTGCATGGTTTAAGCTATTATTTAGGCTGCTTATTTGGCTTTGTAAACTGGCTATTAAAGCACCATCGTCTAGTGCTTTGGGTAAAATTTGGTGGGATATTTCTCTAATGTCATCGGCCAGTTGGTTTATATTTTGGTTGGCCAATTGGTGGTTTTTTAGCTGCAAAAGTTGTGCAGTATATGCAATTTTACTGCCCAAATTATCGTGTAATAAATTGGCAATGTTGCGGCGTTCGCGTATTTGGGTTTGTGTAATAGTTTGTAAGGTGCTTTCTTTTTCTAAAATTATAGCTTTGTTTAACTGGTTGTTTTTTACAAAAGTTTGGATATAGTTTTGTGTTAATACATAGCCAAATAAAAATACTTCATAAATGCAAATAATAACTAACCAGTCTTCATAAACTCGTTCTTGTACAATTTTAAACGACTTTAAAACAATACACAATGCCCAAAATAATTGTGGCGTAAATGCAATTAAAACATATAATGCCTGTTTTTTATCTGTACGCAAATGGTAAATAGCGGCCCACAAAAGCGTAATTATAATGATAAAAAAACTAAAATATCCTGCTAAAAAAAGTGCTTTAATTACATATAACTTACTTATAGTTAGCAATATAAAACTTATTACAACAATCCCTACATTTAAAGTATTGCAGTAACTAATTATTTTATATTTTATGGGCTGGTATTTCTTAAAATTTAAAAATTTGGTTAAAAATGTACTTAAGCTTATAAACCATAAAGTAGCTACGTAAATACGCCATTCGCTAAAAAAACAAAAAATCGGTAAACAAAAAATACTTGGCATAATAAGTGGTAATTACCACATATACAGCACTCTTAGTACCGAGTATGAGATGTAATAGATGTAAATCTTATTTCGAGTTATGTTAAATAATATCCTATTAAAAATAATTAACAAAAATACCATCCCTAAAAAAAATGAAACAGCTGCAATTTTAAATCTGGTTTTTTGCAACAACTCCGCTTCATTTGCCAAACGAAATTTAAACTCCAAAAACGAAATTAATTTTTTAACTTTTACATACACCACCTTAGTTTGGTTGGCTTTAAATTCTAACTCAAAAGCTTGGGTAACAATAAATGGGCTTGCGTATTTTGTACGGTCGCCTAAAAGTTGGGTTTGCCACAAATTATACATTACTAAGCTAAATATATGGTTATTATCAAAACATAGCCACGTTTTTATTACCTTTTTTGGGTTGTTGTTGGTAATTTTAAAACGACACCAAACCGCAGTATTATCATTATAACCAATATTTAACCCATTATTTTTAAAGTAAGTAAACTTTTGTGTTTGTACTTGCTGTAAGTTTAAGGTACTGTTGGTATCAATAAAATAAGTGGCATGTACCGTAAAGTTGGGTGTGTTTTTGGCAAAAACAGCATTTGCAAAAAGTAAAAAACTAAGAAAGTAAATTATTTTCATTAGCAAATTTTATAAGTGTGCTGGTGCTGGTAATGTTTAGTTTGCGGTTTATATTTTTTCGGTGCGTATCAACAGTAGTTTTGCTTATGCTTAATTGTTGCGCTATTTGTTGACTAGTTTGGCCAAGCGTAATTAATTTAATAATATGTTTTTCTTGTAAGGTTAACTTAAATTTATTGGTGGTATTATTATCTAACTGCGCAAAAGATGGGTTGGTACTTTTATTAATTTTGTTGGTGTAAAAATCTACGTTTAAACCAGCTTCTATCACTTCAATAAGCTCGTTTGCCGATGTTTCTTTTTTCAAAAAAGCGTGTATTCCTCTTTTTTTTGCTTTTTGTATCAAAAAATCTTCAAAATAAGCACTTAAAACAATAATTTTAGTAGTTTTTAAATATGGCTTTAAGGTATTTATAAGCTCAAAACCATCTGTGGTATCAATGTTTAAATCGCAAATAAAAACATCAACTTTATGTTGTTTTATATATGCTTGGCAGTTTTTACTATCGCTGTATGTGGTTATTTTGTAGTTGTTCCCCAGTTTTTGCAAAAGTTGGGTAATACCACTCAAAAAAAGTATGTGATCATCGCAAATAATTATTTGTTTGGGAGTTTTCACTAACATAGCTTGTAAATATATTAATACTAAGTCAATAACATTTACTTTTAAAATCATGTTGAATAAAAATTTTCTAAAATTTCTTTAATCCAAACTTATACTTTAGCCAATATTATTCAAGCATCCCACCTTAAACTTATATTAAATTGCGTTAAAATTAATTATTTAAATACCATATAACCTAACTAAATTAAAAAAACACTACTATAAAATTGGTTACGCCAACTGCAAAAGGTGTGTTAAAAGTGAATAATCTAATTGGTGTTGTTGGCAAAACTGTAGGTTTCTCTTCTAATTTTATATAAAACAAATATAATTTCATTCTTAGTTGTGAAAAAACGGTAAATATTGCCCAATAAATTAAACTTATAATTATATAGAAAACCAAATTTATTGCAGTTAATTAATGCAAAAAAAAACAATAAAATATTATTTTATTTCAAAACTTATTATGGGCAAAAATGTTCTACCTTTCAAATAACCTAAATTATAAAATTATGAGCTCAATTATTAACACCATTGTGGCCATTCCAGTGGATGACCCAATTGCATTTACTTTTTTTACTGGTTACATGGCCATGCTGGCAGCTTCGGTATTTTTCTTCGCCGAAAGAGGTAGTGTAGATGGTAAGTGGAAACTCTCAATGCTAATATCGGCATTAATTACGGGTATTGCTGCAGTACATTATTACTACATGCGAGATTATTATTTGGCAACAGGCCAAACCCCAACTGCACTCCGCTACATTGATTGGACGTTAACCGTACCATTAATGTGTGTAGAATTTTATTTATTAACAAAAGCTGCAGGTGCAAAAAAATCTTTACTGTACAAGTTAATAGCTGCATCGGTATTGATGCTTGTTGCAGGTTACATTGGCGAAGCATTTAATAGTGGTAATGGTAGCGGGGTTGCATTATGGGGAGCAATTTCAACAATTGGCTACATTTATGTATTATACACAGCTTGGTTTGGTGAAGTTGCTGTGCTTGCTAAAAACTCTGGCGATTTGGCAGTAACCAAAGGCATAAATGCACTAGGATGGTTTGTTTTGGTGGGTTGGGCAATTTATCCTATTGGTTACATGTGTATGCCAGGCGGTTGGTTAAATACTGGTTTAGGGTGGGAGTCTGCAAATATAGATTTGTTTTACAACATTGCCGATGCCATTAACAAAATTGGTTTTGGTTTAGTTGTTTACAACATAGCTGTAACCAGCAAAAAAACCTCTACAGTTATTGCTTAATTATTAAAGTTTATATTTTAATTGTACGCAAAAAATTGTTAAAATTTACAAGATAGGGTCTGCAAGCAGACCCTATTTTTTTTAACCCCTCATTATTGCTCAAACTAAAAAGTTAAATTGAAAAACTTTAAACAAAAACATTTTACGTTTACTATAGTAGGTGCGGGCGCATCGGGCTTATGGCTTGCTTATGAGTTTCTTAAACAAGGTTTGTTAAATAATAATACGCTTTGCATAGTTGAGTTTGATGTAAATAAAGTTAACGACCGCACTTGGTGTTTTTGGGATATTAACACAACAATACCTGATAAAATTATTAGCAAAAATTGGGCTAACATTTACAATCAACATAGACTAACCAAAAACGAATGTTTAGCCCCTTATAAATATTATCATATTAGAAGTGCTGATTTTTATGATTATATAAAAAAACACTTAGCTAATAATAAAAACGTTTTTTGGAAAAATAACTACGTTACCCAAATTAATACTATAAACAACCAAGTAGAGGTAATAACAAATTTAGATAGCTGGAACTCTAATTTTGTTTTTACATCAATAATGCCAATAAAAAACAATATTCAAAGTAAATCTTTAATTTTAAATCCAAACAATTACCCTCAAAAAATTAGCACTAAAAAACCAGATTTGTTTTTATGGCAATCATTTGTAGGGTGGCGTGTACAAACCAATAATAACGTTTTTGATGAAAATAGAATTTCAATGATGCAGTTTACTAACATTAGTCAAGATGGTAACACGCAATTTATGTACGAACTTCCCTTTGATAAAAACAACGCTTTGGTTGAAATTACAAGATTTGGAAAAGAAAAATTATCGAAAATTGAGGCAAAAATTGAGTTAGAAAAATTTATGCTCAATAAAAATTGCACATACTCTATAATAGAAGAAGAAATTGGAGCAATTCCAATGACAACTGCATACGATGTTACAAAAAAATACTTGCCCAAAAATCAGCATATTATTTACATAGGTACAGCTGCTGGTGCCATAAAACCCACAACTGGGTACGGCTTTAAGCGTATGAAAGCATACTCAATAAGTTTAAGTAATGCCATAAAGTATAATACTAAAATACCAACTATGCACCGGCTTTGGCGCTTTAGGTTATACGATACGCTACTTTTAAAAATATTAAAAAATGAACCAGAAAAAGGTAAACAAATATTTGAAACCTTATTTAAAACACAACCCATTCAAAGAATATTAAAGTTTTTAGATGAAGACACCTCAATTTGGGAAGAAATAAAAATATTTATCAAATTACCAATTCATTTATTTTTAAAATATCTTATGAAACATATTGTATTAAAATGAATTATGTACAAACAAATTTATTTAAAGTACAATTGTTAGCTCAATTGGCACTTAGTGTTTTATTTTATTATATAAATTTTACAACTCAATTTCAAACCATATTTACTGGTATATTATTATGTTTAGTAGGTATACCACATGGCGCAAACGATTATTTATATCAAAACGATAAGTCTATTTCTGGATTGATTAAATTTTTAGCTGTTTATATAAGCTGTATGCTGGTATATTTTGCATTATGGTGGTTTAGACCATTGTTTGCGCTAATTTTATTTTTTATAATTTCTATTCATCATTTTGGTCAATCAAATTTTGGAAATAAAAAGTTATGGTATTTTCCATCACTTTTTTGGGGGATTTGGATTTTACTATTCCCAATTTTACTTCATTACAACGAGGCTGTTTTAATTTTTAATCAAATGATTGAACCAAATAACTTTAAAAACACTATTAAAGTAATGCCAATAGTTACTACATATTGGCAACTTGTGCTTGCAAGTATATTTGCATTGTTGTATATCATAACCATATTTTTTTATGAAAAATCAAACCTATTTTCTTATTTAATTCAATTTATTTTAGTAAGTATTTGGATAGCATTAACCCCTTTAATTTTCGGGTTTATTATAATTTTTTGCCTATGGCATTCTATGCAATCTGTTCAACATCAATTAATATATTATAAAACGGCTATGAAAGGCACTACCTCAAATTTTTTAAAAGCTGTTATTCCGTTTAGTTTAATGGCATTACTTTTTTTAGGGCTTTATGTTTTTTTTAGGGGCTTTCAACTAAGCGAAATTTTTATTTTACTATCATTAATTACATTACCACATGTAATAATAATGCATAGATTACATAGCGAACATGCTAATTAAATAATTATTTACTTTGAGGCTTATTCTAAGATGTTTAAGCTAATAATTTGCCTTGCTAGCAAAGTTAAAATTAAAACTTACTCTCAAATAAAGTTAAAATCACAATAAAAACTTTATCCTATATTCCTTATTTCATTTTCCGATATTTGCACAAATGAAAAAAATATTTTTTTTATGCGCTTTAATAATAATTTCCCTTACGGGGATGGCACAAATTGTAAACCCAATAAAATGGACAATTAGTCAAAAACAAGTAAATGCCACCCAAACCGATTTGGTTTTTAAAGCCACGCTTGATGCTGGCTGGCATCTTTACGGTTTACAAATTGCCGATGGCGGGCCAATACCTACATCGTTTACGTTTACAAAAAATAAAAATTATGAGCTTATTGGCAAAGTAATAGAAACCCCTAAACCTGTTTCTGCTTTCGATAAAAACTTTAATATGGCCATAAATTGGCATATTAATACTGTATATTTTACTCAGCGTATAAAAATCACTAAACCAAAAACTACCATTACCGGCAGTTACGAGTATATGGTATGTAACGATAAAAGTTGCCTACCCCCTACCGAAACCGAGTTTAGTTTTGAGTTAAAAAAACCAAAGCCCTCCCAAAAAACAATTGCTATTGCAGTAATTAGCAATAAAAAAGATAGCATCCTAAAACCTATTAATAAGGTACAAACAACAAAAGAAACACCAGCAATCCAACCTGCTGTTTTGCAAAATTATACCCAAACCACACAGCCAAATCAAAACTTATGGGCAATTTTTTTTGAAGGATTACTAGGCGGATTTATAGCTTTAATAATGCCCTGCATTTTCCCAATGTTACCCTTAACGGTAAGTTATTTTACCAAAAAAGGAGGCAGTAAACAAAAAGCCATACAGTTGGCCAGCATTTACGGCCTATCCATTATTGCTATTTACGTGGCTTTGGGTATGCTTATTAGTGTTTGGTTTGGCTCTGCGGCGTTAAATGATTTAGCCAGTAATGGCATTTTTAACTTCGGTTTTTTTGTACTGTTGGTGGTATTTGCCATCTCG
The DNA here is from genome assembly GCA_043763845.1 of Sphingobacteriales bacterium. Taxonomy (GTDB): domain Bacteria; phylum Bacteroidota; class Bacteroidia; order Sphingobacteriales; family Sphingobacteriaceae; genus Pseudopedobacter. Next base: position 15,057 of record JAYULE010000110.1, on the reverse strand, counting down.
TTTTTTGGGGCTTTTGAAATTACCTTACCTGCCGCTTGGGTAAATAAAATTGATACCCAATCAGATAAAAAGGGTTATGTGGGCATATTTTTTATGGCTTTTTTACTAGCCTTAGTATCTTTTTCATGCACTGGCCCCATTATAGGTACACTTTTGGTACAGGCCGCTACTACGGGTAGCAGGCTTGCCCCAGCAATGGGTATGTTTGGTTTTGCGCTGGCATTGGCCATTCCGTTTACGTTGTTTGCTGCCTTCCCGGGTTGGTTAAAATCGTTACCAAAATCGGGCGGTTGGCTAAATAGTGTAAAGGTTGTTTTGGGATTTTTAGAGCTTGCCTTTGCGCTCAAATTTTTATCGAACGTAGATTTGGCTTACCATTTTGATTTGCTAGACCGCGAAATTTTTCTTTCGCTGTGGATAGTCATTTTTGTCCTTTTGGGATTTTATTTGTTAGGAAAAATAAAGTTTTCCCACGATAACGACCTTTTACACCTTCCTATACCTCGTTTCTTTTTGGCAATTTTGGTTTTTGCTTTTACGGTTTATATGATACCTGGGCTGTGGGGTGCGCCTTTAAAAAGCATCAGCGCTTGGTTACCGCCACAAACATCGCAAGATTTCGATTTATATACTGCCGCTTTAACGCCTGCAAATCATCCCCCCAAAGGGAATAAAAAATATGGCGATAAATTTAAAGCCCCACTAAATTTAGATGTTTTTTTTGATTATGATGAAGCTTTAGCTTACGCCAAAAAAGTAAACAAACCATTGTTAATAGATTTTACAGGCCACAGTTGCGTAAACTGCCGCAAAATGGAAGCTGTAGTTTGGAGCGATACTGAGGTTTTAAAGCGTTTACACAACGATTTTGTAATTGTTTCACTTTACGTGGATGATAAAACCGACTTACCAAAAGCCGAACAATACGTTTCTACATTATCAAACCAAAAAATTAAAACAATTGGTAACAAATGGAGCGATTTACAAGCAAAAAATTTTAATACCAACTCGCAACCTTATTATGTTATCGTAAATAATCAAGAAAAGGTATTAAATTTGCCTCAAGCATTTAATTTAGATATAAATAATTACATCAATTTTTTGGATAGCGGAAAATTGGCATACAAAACACAACAAAAATGAAAACCGATATTAAAAAAATAGGTGTATTTACTTCAGGTGGCGATGCCCCCGGAATGAACGCCGCAATTAGAGCTGTTGTACGAACGGCATTTTACCATAACGTTGAAGTTGTAGGTATTATGAGAGGATTTGAGGGAATGATTACTGGCGAGTTTATGGATTTGGGTATGCACTCGGTTGCAAATACTATACATCGTGGGGGCACTATTTTAAAAACTAGCCGTTGTAACGAATTTAAAACCCCCGAAGGCCGTAAAAAAGCCTATGATAATTTAAAAGCAGCGAATATTGATGCCCTAATTGCAATTGGTGGTGATGGTACTTTTAAAGGTACCGATATTTTTGGCAAAGAATACAATATGCCAATTATGGGCATACCTGGCACTATTGATAACGACTTATTTGGTACCGATTTTACCATTGGCTACGATACTGCTATAAATACAGTGGTAAATGCGGTGGATAAAATTAGAGATACTGCCGAGTCTCACGATCGTTTATTTATTGTTGAAGTTATGGGCCGCGATTCGGGCTTAATTGCCTTACGTACGGCAATTGGCGTAGGTGCCGATTCGGTTTTAATCCCCGACTCTAAACGAGATTTCGATTTTTTAATTAAACGTTTAGAAATGGGTCGTAGGTATAAATCATCCAAAATTATTATGGTGGGCGAAGACGAAGAAGATGGCGGTTTTGGTATGCGTATTGGCGAAATGGTACGAGAAAAATTCCCAAATTACGATACCCGTGTGTCGGTATTAGGGCATTTACAACGAGGCGGTAAACCCACTTGTATGGATAGGGTTTTGGCCAGCCGCTTAGGCGTATGTGCGGTAGAGCAATTATTAAAAGGTCGCAGAGGAGAGATGTTAGGCTTGGTTCACAAAAACGTGGCTTACACCCCTTTTGCTGCTGCTGTAAAACATATTGAAGATATTAACGATAGTATGTTAAAAATTGTGGAGATATTGTCGTTGTAGAGTTGAGTAAGTATTTTATTTAACTTCATGCAAATGGTTTTATAAGTTTCATTATTTCTAATATTTAAACTTTTTTACTTTTGGAAAGTATTCGTTTATAAAATTCATCACAACATTTCAAAAACCCCAGCTGCCCCTTGCCCTGTGCCTACGCACATGGTAACCAAGCCATATTTTTGTTTACGTTGCTCTAAGTCGGCTAATAATTGCACTGTTAATTTTGCGCCTGTACAGCCTAATGGGTGGCCTATTGCAATTGCTCCGCCGTTTACATTGGTTATAGCAGGGTTTAGTTTTAAAGTATTTATTACTGCCAAAGCTTGTGCTGCAAATGCTTCGTTTAGTTCTATTAAATCAATATTGTTTAGGGTTAAGCTTGCGGCTTTTAATGCTTTAGGTATAGCTTCTAAAGGGCCAATTCCCATAACTCGGGGTGCAACCCCAGCAACCGCATAACTTACCAAACGGGCAATTGGTGCAACATTTAATTCCTTTAGTTTGCTTTCGGATACGATGAGCACAAATGCCGCCCCGTCTGATGTTTGCGATGAGTTGCCAGCCGTAACAGTTCCGTTTAGTGTAAAAACTGGTTTTAGGTTGGCTAAAGCCTCTAAATTAGTTTCTCGTCTTGGTCCCTCATCCGTATCAACCTCATAAGCTCTATGTAATTTCTGCATTGTTTCATCCACATATATTTCATCAATGGTAATAGGTACAATTTGATTTTTAAAACATCCATTATCAATAGCAATTATAGCTTTTTGGTGAGATTGTAGCGCAAACTCATCTTGTAAATTTCGGCTTATACCATATTCTTTAGCTACGGCTTCAGCGGTTAAGCCCATTCCCCAATAATAATCGGGGTTTTGGTTTACAATTTTTGGGTTTGGAGCAAAATTTATCCCACCAAAAGGCATAGTACTCATTACTTCGGCTCCGCCAGCAACAATGCAATGTGCCATTCCGCTTCGTATTTTAGCCACCGCCATAGCTATGGTTTCTAAACCCGATGCGCAATAACGATTAACCGTTAAGCCTGGTACTTTATAAGTATCAAGTGCCAATAGCGATACCATTCGCCCAAGGTTTAAACCTTGTGCTCCTTCGGGAGTAGCGCAACCAACTATAACATCATCAATGCTTTGCGGGTCTAGGTTGGGTACCTTTGCCAACGTATATTTGATTACTTCAGCTGCCAAGTCATCCGCCCGGCTAAACCTAAAAACGCCTTTTGGGGCTTTGCCAACAGCAGTACGGTAGGCGGCAATAATATAGGCTTCTTGCATAAAAATTATAATTTATTGTTTTTGTACAATTTTGGCTATTTTATGCTGTGTTCTTTCATCAGCGCAAAGCGATAAAAAAGCCTCACGCTCAAGTTTTAACAAATACTGCTCGGTTACAAAACTAGGTGCTGATAAATTACCGCCACATAAAACATAAGCCAGTTTTTTACAAACAACCTCCTCGTATTCGCTTATAAAACCAGCTACTTTTTGGTTGTTTGCGTGGGCATAAAATGCAGGTAAAGCAACGTTGCCTAACACTTTTATAGCACTAGGTTGTGGGGCACTATAATGCTGGCTTAACTCTAAAATTTTTTGCTTGGCATCAAAAATTAGGGTGTTTTTATTGAGCGATATTGCGTAAGCCCCCTCGTGTAAAAAACCCATTTCTACGGCTTCTAACGCCGATGTTGAAACTTTTGAACTTGCAATAGTTAGATACCTGTTTTTTAACATATTGCTTTCTAAAACATTATTTTTAAACTCGATTGCAGCTAAATCTGCAAAAGCTTTACAGCCACCACCAGCAGGCAGTAAACCCACACCACACTCTACCAAGCCCATATAAGTTTCGGCATGTAATTGTACAAAACTGGCGTGTAAACAAAGTTCGCAAGCCCCACCCAAAACTAAACCTTGTGTAGCAACCACCACAGGTATAGTGGCATATTTAATGCGCATGGTTGTATTTTGAAAAAGTTTAATAAAACCGTTTAATCCTTCCCAATCTTTCTGTTGCGCTAGTTTAAGTATCAAACTTAAATCGGCACCAGCCGAGAAATTAGTTGCCTGATTTGCTATTATCAAACCTTTATATTGAGATTCGGCAATCTTTAATGCTTCATTTATCCCTTTTAAAACATCAATGTCAATAATATTTAGTTTTGAATTAAATTCCAGATTTACAATACCATCCCCTAAATCAATAAGTGTGGTGGCGGCATTTTTAAATACGGTTTTATTGGGTCGTAAATTATCTAAATCAATTATTTTTTCCCTTTGCAGGATGATTTTATACGTATTACTTGCCACGTGGTAAAAATGGCTGATGCCGTTTATTGTTTTATAAAAAGTGTAATTGCCAGCTTTAAGCATTTGCGAAACCCAAGGGGCTAAGGTTTTTTCTTCTTGCGCAATCATATTAATGCCAGTATTAAGGCTAATGGAGTCCCAAATTTGAAAGGGACCTAATTGCCAGCCAAAACCAGCCCGCATGGCATCGTCTATTTGGTACAAATCGTCGCTAATTTCGGGTAATCGGTTGGCGCAATAGGCAAAAAGATGGGCAAATGTAATTTTAAAAAAATTACCGGCTTTGCCGTTGCTTTCATAAATAGTTTTAAGGCGTTGGGGTAAATTTTCTATTTTTTTCAGGTCTTCTAAATCGTCCCATTTAATTTTCTTTTGTTTTTCGTATTCAAAAGTTTTAAGGTTTAGGGTTAGGATTTCGTTTTTTCCATCTTCTTTTTTAATTTTTTTGTAAAATCCTTGGTTGGTTTTATCGCCCAGCCAATTATTTTTAAGCATTTTTTTAATATAAAATGGCAGTGTAAAAGTGTTTACACTTTCGTCGGTTTTTAAATTTTCGGATAAATTGTTAGCCACTTTTACCAAAGTATCTAATCCTACAATATCGCATAAACGGTACGTTGCGGATTTTGGCATACCCCATAATGCACCACTTAAAGCATCAACTTGGGCAACGTTAAGGTTAAGTTTATTTGCAATATGCCAAATATTAAATAAAGAAAAAATGCCAATACGGTTGGCTATAAAAGCAGGCGTATCTTTACACACTACTATAGTTTTACCCAAATAATTTTGACCATAATTTATTAAAAAATTTAAAATTGATGGCGAAGTTAAAGCAGTAGGTATAATTTCTAAAAGGGGTAAATAACGAGGTGGATTAAAAAAATGAGTGCCACAAAAGTGTTTTTTAAAATCTTCACTTCGACCCAAAACCATTAAATGTATTGGAATTCCCGATGTATTTGTAGTAACTATTGTTCCTAATGTTCGGTATTTTTCAACATTCTTAAAAATTTTTCTTTTTATTTTAATATCTTCGATTATGGCTTCCAAAATCCAATCGCAAGTAGCAATTTTGTGTAAATCATCCTCCATATTACCAACAATTATAAGCTTGCTAAAATCATTAAGGTAGGTAGGTATTGGTTTTGATTTAAGGGTTTTTTGTAAGTTTACAAGTACATTTTTATTACGTAAGCTGGCACTTGTATGCTTTTTTTGAGGGCTAAATTGTTTATTTACAATATCTAGTAACAAAACCTCTACACCAATATTTGCAAAATGGCAGGCAATACGAGATCCCATAATACCCGAACCAATTACTGCAATTTTTTTTACTGACCTGTTCATTTAATAAAAATAAGGCTTAATGTATTTAAATTGGTGTATCTAATATAAACTTAACGTTTAAATTTAAATTAGTGCAATACAAAAAATTAAAACATACAAATGTTTGTAACTTTATATCATAAAACATCTAATATCAAAATTATTATAAAAATTGGTGCGAAGTTTGTGTAATAGCAAAAAAATATTCACGCATTTTTTTTTAAAGTTGGCATTAATACAGGCTTACAGCAAATGAACAATAAAAAAACTATACTAATTTTCGACGACGATTTAAATGTTTTAGACTTGTGTTCTATTATTTTAGAAAACGCAGGTTACCACACCGAAACGTCTTCAACATCACACGATGTTATTGAAAAAGTAGCATTGTACAAACCCGATTTGGTTTTAATGGACAATTGGATACCAAACATTGGTGGTATTTTAGCTACTCAACTTTTAAAAAAGAACGATTTATATAAACATATTCCAGTAGTATATTTTTCGGCAAATAACGATGTTCACCTACTTGCCCAACAGGCTGGAGCCGATACTTATTTATCGAAACCTTTTGATTTAATAGACTTAGAAAACATAATTGAACAAACTTTAGCAAAACAATAACTTTAGTAAAACTAATAATTTTCAAAAATTAACATTTTGCTTTTTAATGTTAATTTTGAAAATTATAAAATATGAAAACTGAAGACTGTTTTGAAATTGGCTACATTGCAAAAACCAAAGGGCTAAAAGGCGAGGTACAAATATCGTTTAGTTATCCCCAGCCCGAAAAACTTAAATTAAATGCGCTGTTTATAGAACACGATGGTAAAATGATACCTCATTTTGTTGAAAACTATAAAATTCCTCAACCTTTAATGGGCTATTTTTTATTCGAAGATATTGACCATATAGATAAGGCAAAGAAAATTATTCACAGAAAACTATTTTTATCAAATAAGCTAAAACCTAAAAAAGCAAAAGACGAATTTACGTTTAAAGATTTAGAAGGTTTTACAGTAACTGATGCTAGCAAAGGTTTATTGGGACAAATAACCGAGGTTAAAGAATTTCCAAAACAATATATTGCTGCGGTAATTTTTAAAGAAAAAGAAATTCTTTTTCCCCTTAGCGATGATTTAATAACAGATATAAATATTGAAGATAAGACAATTACCATTAATTTACCCGACGGTTTGGTGGATATTTATTTAGAGTAAAATTTACTGTGTTTTATTTTTGAATATTTGGGCGAAACCCCAGAAAAAGGGGTCGGGCTTTTCGTTACAAGTCCTCGCCCCTGATGAAAAATCAGGGCTGTGGGCTTTCCACTTCAATCCCTTTCGCAAAAAAACCTAAATGTTTGAACAAAAAAGCTTTACAAATATGCGCTTCGATATTATTACCGTAATACCCAATTTATTAGATAGCCCATTTGCGCATTCTATTTTACAAAGAGCACAAGCAAAAAATTTGGTGCAAATTTTTGTGCACAACCTTCGAGATTATAGCACACACAAACAAAAAAGTGTTGACGATTACCCTTACGGTGGCGGTGGTGGTATGGTTATGCAAATAGAACCAATTGCAAATTGTATCGAAAGCTTAAAAGAACAAAACGATTACGACGAAATTATTTTTATGACTCCCGATGGCGAAACTTTAAACCAAGAGAAAGCCAACCAACTATCGTTAAAAAAAAATATAATTATTATTTGTGGCCATTATAAAGGTATAGACCAACGCATACGTGATATATACGTTACCCAAGAAATCTCCATTGGCGATTTTGTGCTTTCGGGAGGAGAACTACCTGCCGCAATTGTGGTTGATGCCGTGGTTAGACTTTTGCCAGGTGTTTTAAACGATGAAACTTCGGCACTATCCGATTCTTTCCAAGGCGAATTATTAGATGCGCCACTTTACAGTCGCCCTGCCGACTGGAAAGGGCATAAAGTACCCGAAATACTTTTAAGTGGCGATAAAGCTAAAATAGAAAACTGGCGTTACGAGGAAGCTTTAAAACGTACCCAACAACGAAGGCCTGATTTACTTTTGTAAAATTTAGTTTATTGATTAAATAAACGCATTATACAATATCAACTATCTGTTTTATAACTACTAAATTGCGTTAACGATTGAGGCGGCATCCTTTTTATTATCAATTGCCGTGGGCTTAAGCCCACGGCAATTGATAATAAAAAGATACCTGCCTGCCGGCAGGCAGGTAGCCGAAAGCGTGTTTAAACGCCCTAATCAAAATAAAATTTACACAAAACAAATCTTATTTATTTAATTCACATTAATAGATACATAAAATTTCCGCCGAATAGCTTTAATTTTTTTGTTAATCCTCTTTTGCTTATCTACACTATTGGCAAAAATAAAAATATTCACAAAACTGTTTGATAATCATACTTATAATTCTATCTTTGCAGTCCCTAAATTTAGGGTATAATATATTTTTTAACAAATTAAATACAAAGCAAGTGAATACGTTAAGTTACAAAACTGTCTCTGCTAACAACAAAACCGTTGATAAACAATGGATTGTTGTTGACGCTCAGAACGAGATTTTGGGGCGCTTGTCTTCTAATATCGCAAAGGTAATTAGAGGAAAAAACAAGCCATCATTTACCCCAAACGTAGATTGCGGCGATAACGTTATCGTTATCAATGCAGACAAGGTAAAACTAACCGGAAATAAATTGTCTAACAAGACCTATATTTCTTACACAGGTTACCCTGGTGGTCAGCGTTTTATTTCTCCTAAAGAGTTAATGGCAAAACATCCTACTCGTGTAATCGAGAAGGCAGTACGTGGTATGTTACCCCGCAATCGTTTAGGAAGAGCAATCTTCAAAAACCTGTATATATATGCAGGAAGCGAGCATCCACACGTTGCGCAAAACCCTAAAAAAGTTAAATTTTAAATTTAAAAGAGAAAAGAAATGTCGGTTACAAACACATCAGGTAGAAGAAAAACCGCTGTTGCCCGTATCTATTTAACAGAGGGTAACGGTACAATTATCGTTAACGGTAAAGACCACAAAGAGTACTTTCCAACATTGCCATTGCAATATATGGTAAACCAAGCATTTATAGTTGCCGAAGTTACTGGCCAATTTGATGTAAAGGTAAATGTTGCAGGTGGTGGCGTTAAAGGACAGGCCGAGGCCGTACGTTTAGCCATTGCAAAAGCCATTGTTGAACTGGATCCACTCAGAAAGCCATCGCTTAGAGCAAAAGGTATTATGACACGTGATAACCGTATGGTTGAGCGTAAGAAACCAGGAAGAGCAAAAGCTCGTAAAAAATTCCAATTTAGTAAACGTTAAAATTAGGAGGACACGACAATGGCAAAAACAACATATCAAGATTTATTGGATGCAGGTGTACATTTTGGTCACCTTACCCGCAAGTGGAACCCAAAAATGGCGCAATATATTTTTATGGAGCGCAATGGGATACACATTATCGACTTAAATAAAACACTTACAAGAGTAGATGAGGCAGCTTCTGCTATCAAACAAATTGTAAAATCGGGTCGTAAAATATTATTTGTAGCCACAAAAAAACAAGCTAAAGATATAGTTGCCGAATACGCAAGATCGGTAAATATGCCTTACGTAACCGAAAGATGGTTAGGTGGTATGTTAACCAACTTTGCAACGGTACGTAAATCGATTAAAAAAATGACAAATATTGATAAGATGACCAAAGATGGCACTTACGATATTTTATCGAAAAAAGAAAAATTGATGATACAGCGTGAGCGTATTAAATTAGAAACTCTTTTAGGAGGTATAGCTGATTTAAACCGTTTACCAGCAGCATTATTTTTAATTGATGTAAAGAAAGAACACATTGCAGTAACTGAGGCGTTAAAATTAAACATCCCTACGTTTGCAATGGTTGATACTAACTCTGATCCGTCAAATATTGATTTCCCTATTCCTGCAAATGATGATGCTACCAAATCTATTTCGTTAATAGCGGGTATAGTTATTGATGCTATAAAAGAAGGTTTAGAAGAACGCAAGCAAGAAAAAGATGCCGAAAGCGATAAAGAAGCAGCAGTTGAAAAAGCTAAAATTGATGCACCGGCAACGTTTACTCCAGCTTCGGCAGAGAGAACCGCAACAGATACAGGCAAGAGAGCAAGAAAAGGTGTAGACAATGTGGTTGCTCCGGCAGCAGTTGAAATTGCAGTTGCAGAACCTGTAGCAGCAGAAGTTGCGGCTGAGGAGGTTGCGACTGAAGAGGTTGTTGCTAGCGAAGACGAAGCAAAGGGAGAGTAATTCCCCCTCCAACTCTCCCGAATGGGGAGAGCCTTAAAAAATCTGCATAATTAATAATAAACAAAATATTCACTCGCTTTCCTCTCCCCCTTCGGGGGAGTTGGAGGGGGAAAAACACACACACAATGTCAACAATACAAATTACTGCCGCCGATGTTAATAAACTACGTCAGCAAACAGGTGCAGGTATGATGGATTGCAAAAAAGCTTTAACAGAATCGAACGGAGATTTTGAAGCAGCAGTTGATTATTTACGTAAAAAAGGTGCAAAGGTGGCTGCAAGTCGCTCAGATAGAGACTCCAACGAAGGTGTTGTAATTGCCAAAACTACTCCCGATGGTAAAAAAGGAATCGTAGTTGAAGTAAATTGCGAAACTGATTTTGTGGCTAAAAACGCTGATTTTGTTGCATTTGCAACCTCAATTGCCGATGTAGCTGTAAACATTAATCCTGCAACTTTAGAAAATCTTTTAGCTCAATCTATTAATGGCGCATTAATTGCCGATTTAATTATTGACCAAACAGGTAAAATTGGCGAAAAAATCGGCGTTTCTAAATTTGAAGTTATTGAAGCTGAAAAAGTTGTTGCTTACATACACGGTAATTACCGCTTAGGTGTTTTAGTAGGATTTAACCAAAACAGCGATGCTTTAAACGAAACTGGTAAGGATGTTGCCATGCAAATTGCTGCAATGAGCCCAGTAGGTGTTGATAAAGCCGATGTGGATGCTAGAATAATTGAAAAAGAACTTGAAATTGCTAAAGAACAAATTAGAGCCGAAGGTAAACCAGAAGAAATGATTGAAAAAATTGCTGCTGGTAAACTAAACAAGTTTTATAAAGAACAAACTTTACTAAACCAAGAGTTTGTTAAAGATTCATCGAAAGATATTCGTAAATTTTTAGACGATACATCTAAAGGTTTAACCGTTACCTCATTTAAACGTGTGGTCTTAGGCGCTTAACCATCCTTCAATTTTATAAAAAAATCCCTCAACTTCGTTAAGTTGAGGGATTTTTTTATTGATAAAATATTTTATTTGTACGAATCATAACTTATTTAAACAGTTCAACCTATTTAAATGGAGCGATATATTTATTATGTTTGTAAAAAATTTACATCTACTATTTTATAAAATGCGAAGCATTATTTTATTGTTTATTGTTTTTACGGTACAATATATTTTTGCTCAACCTATTGAGCCAGAAAATTACAAAAAATACTCGGGTGCATGTTTATCAAGTGCATTGTTTTATAATCCAGGCACTTATGTTTTTAAAGCAAAAGCCTGTAACACAACAGGTACAATTTTTTGTGCTTTTTTAACTGATTTTGAAGTTAGTAATTCACTAGATTATTTAAAACATATAGAATTAGGTTTTGAATTAGTAGGGCATAACATACATAGCATAAAATGTGTAGCAGTTTTAAAAGGCCAAAAATACTATATTCGAGACTTTCCGCTAGGGTTTGATGCATCTGCCGATTACCACATCTACACAATAGTTCAACAAAAAAATGCTGTTAAATGGCTGGTAGATGGTAAGTTAATTTGGAGTTTAAGCCCCGATATAGCAACTCAGCTTTTAAAACCTATGCGTTTATTTGTAAACTTTAGACCAGCAGTTTCGCATTGCGATAGTGCAGATGGCTGGGGCTGCATACGCAAAGCTATTTTGCCAGCAACCTCATTTATAAAACAGTTTAAATACATTAAAGATCAAAAAAATTTAACTATTCGGAATTCTAAATTTAAAACTTTTTCTAAAAATAAAATTAAAGATACATTTACTACCTTAAACACAAGCTTGTGGCAATTTTCAATTACTGATTTAATAAAAGGTAACAAACCGCTATATAAAATCGAAAACTTAATTGTTGGAGACCAAGGCTTGAAGATGAAAGTAAACCGGGAATAGGAATTTTTACTGTTTTAAACTTGAAGTTTATGTTACAATTTTAAAAAGTTTGCACACAGCAATTTAACGCGTATAGCATTTAATTTAAATTCATTTCCAATATGGTGCGATTAAGGGTCATATTATGTAAGCGGTTTTGTTATGCTAGAAAGCAATTTCAATTCTAAGATGGTGCGATTAAGGGGTTTTTTAAAAGCATAAATAAATATATCATAACCGAATTTCAATTCCAAGATGGTGCGATTAAGGGTTCTAATTCACACAGAATTTTACTTTCTTTCATATTTCAATTCCAAGATGGTGCGATTAAGGGATGGGCTTAAAGTTATGGTAATCCCGTTTTCTACTAACATTTCAATTCCAAGATGGTGCGATTAAGGGTTGTGACCAGTTTTTATTTAACGAGAAAGTTGCGTAATTTCAATTCCAAGATGGTGCGATTAAGGGCAGTTGCACCCATCTCTTTCTAATGTTATAATCAAATTTCAATTCCAAGATGGTGCGATTAAGGGAAATTATAATCATACACCTCAGGGTCGTTTTTTTCTCATTTCAATTCCAAGATGGTGCGATTAAGGGAAGTCTACATCTCTGAAAATTCATTTCTTAAACCTATTTCAATTCCAAGATGGTGCGATTAAGGGTATTTTATACTCCTCATCCAAGTGAGCGTAACGTTATTTCAATTCCAAGATGGTGCGATTAAGGGCTGTATATCGCCAAGGGCATTGGCTACCATTTCGCATTTCAATTCCAAGATGGTGCGATTAAGGGTTTGCTGGCATACGCATACACCCTGGTAACAAAGCCGTATTTCAATTCCAAGATGGTGCGATTAAGGGAAAATGTACATGCTGTAAAAATGCAGGTGGTTAATTAATTTCAATTCCAAGATGGTGCGATTAAGGGGCTTTATCGCGTAGTTTATTAACCAAATGCTGTTCGATTTCAATTCCAAGATGGTGCGATTAAGGGTCTATTCGCGGTAAAATGAGAGACCTATCGGCTATATTTCAATTCCAAGATGGTGCGATTAAGGGTATCAGGATTAATTACCGTTGCTTGATCAATAAGCCAAATTTCAATTCCAAGATGGTGCGATTAAGGGAAACTTAGCGTAGCTCAGAAAACGCAACTAGCAATGAAATTTCAATTCCAAGATGGTGCGATTAAGGGACAGATAAGTGCTACTGGCAGTGTTCAAGTCTTTGAATTTCAATTCCAAGATGGTGCGATTAAGGGTTTCGGTTTTGGGCCGATACCAAAGCGGAATTAATGATTTCAATTCCAAGATGGTGCGATTAAGGGAAACTGAAACCCGTAATTTTGGCTTGGGTTAATACTAATTTCAATTCCAAGATGGTGCGATTAAGGGGGCGTTAACGGTGGCGTAAGTGGCGACTTTGGGGAATTTCAATTCCAAGATGGTGCGATTAAGGGCTAACAGTAAAACAGCGGCAAACAAAAAAATAAACTAAATTTCAATTCCAAGATGGTGCGATTAAGGGGAGCCCGTAGCCCGTTAGGTTTGCAAATTCTTCTGATTTCAATTCCAAGATGGTGCGATTAAGGGTTCAAATCCAATAAACCTATTATAGCCGTTGCCGAATTTCAATTCCAAGATGGTGCGATTAAGGGGTTCTGGGTTACGGTACTATTGGCTTCCCAAGTAAATTTCAATTCCAAGATGGTGCGATTAAGGGTGGCTATGTAAACGATTTGTTGCTTGATGCAAAAAATTTCAATTCCAAGATGGTGCGATTAAGGGGTTTTTATAATTAATCTTCGCCTTCGCAAAAAGAAATTTCAATTCCAAGATGGTGCGATTAAGGGAAAATTGGTTAAAAATTTACCTCTAGCTCCTGTGATTTCAATTCCAAGATGGTGCGATTAAGGGTAAAAGCTATTGTTTTAGTTGGTGCTTTTTTAGGTATTTCAATTCCAAGATGGTGCGATTAAGGGTCACGGCTCCTTTTAAAGCGGGATTACCATTAGCCGATTTCAATTCCAAGATGGTGCGATTAAGGGGCACATTTAATTTTACAAGGAATTTCTCCACAAGTATTTCAATTCCAAGATGGTGCGATTAAGGGGAGGGCAGTATATTACCAATAGACCTGGTCCCGATATTTCAATTCCAAGATGGTGCGATTAAGGGTAGTTGCGTAAGGTTAAATAGTGTTTTAATATGGTATTTCAATTCCAAGATGGTGCGATTAAGGGAGCCAAAAGTTTTAACAATTAAAGAAATGGCGCAATATTTCAATTCCAAGATGGTGCGATTAAGGGGTGTAATCCAATACCTATTTTAGTAGAGCGGTTGTGATTTCAATTCCAAGATGGTGCGATTAAGGGGCGAAAATCGGAGAGCCTTTTAAAATACCTATGTGCTGATTTCAATTCCAAGATGGTGCGATTAAGGGATGTAAATGGAGGGCTTTTTATGTTAAGTGCTGCGAGATTTCAATTCCAAGATGGTGCGATTAAGGGTTTTGCAAACTTTCCTACAAGCTATTAATGTTGATATTTCAATTCCAAGATGGTGCGATTAAGGGAAAATTGGTTAAAAATTTACCTCTAGTTCCTGTGATTTCAATTCCAAGATGGTGCGATTAAGGGGAGGTATAAGAGGCCAAACGCAAATATTAATTCATCTATTTCAATTCCAAGATGGTGCGATTAAGGGTATTAACTCGAATGGAGATATAAACCCAAAATCAAACATATTTCAATTCCAAGATGGTGCGATTAAGGGTTTAAGCCCACCCGAGGCAAAGGGGTTTTACCAATATATTTCAATTCCAAGATGGTGCGATTAAGGGCAAAACAAATCGCCATTAACATTAAGCCAATTTTTTATTTCAATTCCAAGATGGTGCGATTAAGGGTTAATATTTTTTATAAAATTAAAAGGTGTAAAATAATTTCAATTCCAAGATGGTGCGATTAAGGGTTTGGGTGGCTATAATGCTGCTTTTGGGTTTTCCTCTTATTTCTATTCCAAGATGGTGCGATTAAGGGTGGTTGATAGGTTTAACGAAAGCATAGGTAAAAACGTATTTCAAT
>JAYULE010000109.1:0-11907 GCA_043763845.1 Sphingobacteriales bacterium | reverse complement strand
AATTTTTCTTATAATCTTTTTCTAGTAGTATTGATGCGTTTTCGCGTATTGCAGCATCTTGCTCGCCAATGCGCCCAAAACCAGCAACAAAAGTTTCGGTGCCACGTGTAACAGGGTTTGGTATGCTTCGGTAACCGTAAACAGCTTTGCCACTACTGGTGTATTTTATAACGTAGCGTTGCCTAACTAAAGGCATAGAGTTGCAGTGAATAGAAATAAATAAGTCGGCTTTTTCTTTGTTAGCCAAGCCAATACGTTCGTAAAGTTTAACAAAAACATCTGTTTGTCGGGTATATATAACTTTTACGCCTGGTAGTTTTTCTTCAATTGCTGCACCTAATTTTAGCGCAACGCTTAAAGCCACATTTTTTTCTTTAGAAATAGCACCGTGGGTTGCCCCATCTTGCCCACCATGGCCCGCATCAATAACAATCACTCTTACCTTGCTAACCAAGGGTTTATAAACCCATTTAGTTGCTAATTTAAAAGATGTTAAAGTTGCGAGCGTAAAAATTAATACTGTTAAGCTAATTATAAACCTTTTTGAATTGGTAATTTTCATTAATTTTGAACGTTTTTGTTGATAAGCAAAAATACTATTCTTATTTGGATTTGAAATTTAACAAATTACTTTTTATTTACTCGGTGTTGTTTTTGCTTGCTGGTTTTTTACCGGCTAAAGTTTTTGCACAACTACAAATAAATAAAAGCCAAACCACAATCCCAAAAAAAGATATAAACCTTAACGGCGATACCACCATAAAAGATACAATACCTAAAAATATAAAAAAATCGGATATTGATGACGAAATTACTGTAACTGCCGAAGACTCTATACTTTACCAAAACGGAGTGATGTATGTTTACAAAAAAGGCAGGGTGGTTTATGGCGATAAACAAATTGATGCTGGTTATATAACCTTAAATCAAAAAACAAAAACAGTATTTGCAAAAGGTAGTTTAGATAGTTTAAACCGTTTTTCGGGAACCCCAATTATTAAAGACCCCAAAGATGGTATGCTTACCGCCGATTCGCTTTTTTACAATTTTAATACATCAAAAGGCCGAATATTTCAGGTTTATACCGAACAGCAAGGTGGTTTTATTACTGGCGGTACCATAAAAAAGCAAAAAAACAACGAAGTGCATTTAAAAAATGCCATCTACAGTTCGTGTAACTTGCCCAGCCCCCATCAGCATTTTGGAATTGTTATTACAAAAGGTATTGCTACGCAAAAACAAATTATTTCGGGCCCGGCATATTTAGTTATTGAGGGGGTGCCTTTACCTTTTGTGTTGCCGTTTGGTTTTTTTCCAAAACCTGATAAGCGGTCGTCTGGTATTATATTACCACAGTTTGGCGAAGATCAAACCTTAGGGTTTTTTCTTCGCGATTTTGGTTATTACATAGGTTTAAACGATTACTGGGATTTAACACTAAAAGGCGGTTTATACTCTAAAGGATCGTACGATGGAAATGCCCAAAGCAATTATACCAAAAGGTATAAATACAACGGTAACGTGTTTTTTAGCTATTCATCAAGACGTTTTGGTGTTGAGGGTACACCCGCTTACGAGCCTCGTAAAGATTTTAACTTACGTTGGTCTCATTCGCAAAACCCAAACGCAAACCCAGGCTCTACTTTTAGTGCGTCGGTAAATGCGGCAACATCAAGTTTTTATCGTAATACAGCATTTGGCAACGTTAATGTTAACCAATTGGCGCAAACTAACTTAAATTCAAGTATATCGTACAGTAAAACTTTTGCCAACAGTCCGTTTAATTTAACTACCAGTTTAAGCCATACACAAGATTTAGCACAACAAACCTTTAATTTACGCTTGCCCAATTTAAGTTTTAGCATGAGTTCAATAAATCCTTTTGATAGTAAAGAAAGGGTAGGTGTGGCCAAATGGTATCAACGTTTAGCTGTAACTTACGGTTTAGAGGCTAATAACGAATTAAATATTCCGGAAGCGGAGCTATTTTCGAAAAAAGCAATTTCGAAAATTAATAGTGGTATACAGCATAGAATACCAATTACTTTATCATCAACTATTTTAAAGTTTTTTCAATTTAGCCAAACTATAAATTATAACGAATGGTGGTATTTTCAAACCATACGTAAAAGGTTTTTAAGTACTCCAACACCTACTGGTTTACAAAACACATCAAGTTTAGATACGGTTGCAGGTTTTAGGCGAGCGGCAGATTATGGTTTAAGCACAAGCCTTAATACTAAGTTTTATGGGATGCTTAATTTTAAAAAAGGAAAAATAATGGCAATTAGACACGTAGTTACACCTAATATTGGGCTTTCTTACCGACCAGATTTTAGCGATGATAAATACGGATATTATCAAAATGTTGCAGTAAATCAAAATGGCGACCTTCAAAAATATTCGATTTTTGAAAGTCGTATGTACGGTGGCCCAAGTAGTGGTAAGCAAGCAAACATTAATTTTGGATTAGAAAATACTATTGAATTAAAAGTACGTAACGCAAAAGATACTACAGGTAAAGAACCCACTAAAAAAATTCCTATTCTGCAAGGTTTATCTATAAACGGATCTTATAACTTAGCGGTTGATAGTTTTAGGCTTTCACCAACACTTGGTTTTAATGGGCGAACCTTTTTTACCGAAAAATTAGGTATAAATTTTGGTGGTAGCTTAGACCCATACGTGTACAACATAATTGATAATTTTGGCCGTCAAAGTATTAAACGTATAGATCGCTATAGTTGGAAAGACGGAAAATTTCCCCGTTTAACCAGTTTTAATTTCTCGTTCGATTATAAGTTTAACTCCGAAGGTGATAGCAAAAGTAACAGCAACAATAATAATCCTCCAAACCCAGGTAATGCTGGTTTATTTGATAAATTAACACCTGCACAAGCCGAGCAATTGCGCAAAATTAATAGCAACTCAAATGCTTTTGTTGATTTTAATGTACCATGGAACTTGTTTTTAAACTATAATTTTAATTACCAAAATGCTATTTTAACTAGCGATATTATTCAAACTTTAACCATAAATGGTGATTTAAGTTTAACGCCCAAATGGAAAGTTAGCTTTAACTCGGGTTACGATTTTAAAACAAAAAAAACCACACAAACCACTTTTAACATCCACCGCGATTTACATTGTTGGGATTTAGCCATAAATTGGGTACCTTTTGGCTTATACCAAAGTTATAGTATTGATTTAAGGGTACGATCAACCATTTTACAAGATTTAAAACTAAGTAAACGAAGAAATTTTCAATAATGCAGGATAAAATGTTAGCCGAAATTATAACCATAGGCGATGAGATTTTAATAGGTCAGATTGTGGATACCAACTCGGCTTGGTTAGCCGTTGAACTAAACAAAGCAGGTATCAGCATAAAGCAAATAACATCTGTGTCGGATGATGAAACCCATATTTTACAAGCTTTTGCCGATGCCGAAACCCGAGCCGATATTATACTTGTAACTGGTGGTTTAGGCCCAACAAAAGATGATATTACAAAAAAAACAATGTACAAATATTTTGGTGCTACCGATTGGAAAACCGATGAGCCCTCTCTAAAAATTATAGAACAAATATTTGCAAAATACAATGCACCATTATTGCCAAGTAATATTTTACAAGCCGCTGTACCCAATAATTGCGAAGTTTTGGTAAATACTTTAGGTACTGCCCCGGGTATGTGGTTTAATAAAAATGGTAAAATATTTGTATCTTTACCGGGCGTACCTTACGAGATGATGAATTTGGTTGAAAATACGGTAATGCCAAAAATTATTAACCAGTTTGAGTTACCTTTTATTTTACACCGTACTATTTTAACTGCCGGCGTAGGCGAATCGTTTTTAGCAGAAAAAATAGAAAATATTGAAAACCAATTGCCTTCACATATTAAACTAGCTTATTTACCACGATTGGGGCAAGTGCGGTTAAGGTTAAGTAGTGCGGGAACCAACAAAGCCGAATTAAAAGCCGAAATAAATACTTTTGTAGATAAAATTACAACTGCCATACCCGATAATTGGATAGCAACCGATGATATACCCCTGGAAAAAGTTATTTTAGATTTAATGGCGCAAAAAAACTTAACGCTTTCGGTTGCCGAAAGCTGTACTGGTGGCGCAATTTCGCAAATTATTACACAACATGCAGGGTGTTCAAAGGTGTTTATGGGTGGTGCTATTGTTTACTCAAATGCATTAAAAACTAAATTATTAGATGTTAGTCTCGTAACTTTAGCAACTTTTGGTGCTGTTAGCGAACAAACCGTAATTCAAATGGTTAAAGGTGCTTTAACAAATTTTAAAACCGATTATGCTGTGGCCGTTAGTGGCATTGCTGGACCCGATGGGGCACAACCCGATAAACCTGTGGGTACTGTATGGGTTGCCGTTGCAAATGCACATAAAACGGTTACCCAAAAGTTTACTTTTGGTACAAAACGACCACAAAATATAGAACGTAGTGTTATTAACGCACTTAACCTTTTATATCAATTATTAAAAAGCAGTACTAATTAACCTAATATTGTTAATTTTGCTTCGTTAATTTTGGTGTAGTTTTTTGCGTTAGGGATTGTAGCGGTTAGCCCGGAAAAAAGCAAATGAAGTGAAGCTTTTTGAGGACTATGAGTCCTTCCTTTGTCAGGATAAACTCCAAGCCCGCCCTTTTTAGGGAACGCCCAAAAAAGGCAATGAGCCTTGAGCTTTCGAGCCTCGAGCCCATTACCGCATTATAAACAATAGTTAAAAAATTAAACAAAAAGCCCGTTGCCCGTTGCCCGAGGCCATATTAAAACAATAAACAGGAAGCCCGTTGCCCGAAGCCCCAAAGCCCGAAGCTATAAAATAAAAAAACATGGCCAATTACGAACTATTATTACCTAAAATGGGCGAAAGTGTTGCCGAAGCAACCATAATAAAGTGGGAAAAAAACGTAGGAGATGTGGTTGCCGTTGATGATATTTTGGTTGAAGTAGCTACGGATAAGGTAGACTCGGAGGTGCCATCGCCAGTGGCAGGTAAGTTAATTAAAGTTTTTTTTAACGAGAACGAGGTTGCACATGTGGGCGATGTGATTGCTTTAATTGATACCGAAGTTGACACACAACAGGATGAGCCAATAGAAAATAGCGAAGCCGCACAAATTGAGGCTGAACCCGAAATTAGTGAAACCATTGTGCCGCAAATTGAACAAGATATAGAAAATTTAAAACTTAATACCCAAACTCAAAGTACAAAATTTTACTCGCCATTAATAAAAAGCATGGCCGATGAAGAGGGTGTTTCGCTAGCAGATTTAGATACTATTGCGGGTACAGGTGCCGAGAATAGGGTTACCAAAGCCGATTTGTTGGCCTATTTAGATAGCCGAAGAAATAAAAATAATTTGAATTTGATTGCCGATAGGGTAGTAGCAATGCCACCAATTGGCCCAACCCATAACCATACCGATGAGGTGATTGAAATGGATAGAATGCGAAAAATTATTGCCGACCATATGGTTATGAGTGTGCAAACCGCCCCTCATGTTACTTCATTTGTAGAAGCCGATGTTACCAATATGGTTTTATGGCGTAATAAAGTTAAAAACAGTTTCGAGAAAAGAGAGGGGATTAAAATTACGTTTACGCCAATTTTTATTGAAGCGGTTGCCAAAGCATTAAAAGATATACCTATGGTTAATGTATCGTTAAACGGATCGCAAATTACGGTTAAAAAAAATATAAATATTGGTATGGCAACCGCTTTACCAACGGGCAATTTAATTGTGCCTGTAATAAAAAATGCCGATCAATTAAGTTTATTAGGTCTTACAAAAGCGGTAAACGATTTAGCTGCTCGGGCTAGAATTAATAAACTACAACCCGACGAAGTGCAGGGCGGAACTTTTACCCTTACAAATTTAGGGGCTTTTGGCAATATAATGGGTACACCTATTATAAACCAACCGCAAGTAGCTATTTTGGCTGTGGGTGTGATACAAAAAAAACCAGCTGTTTTAGAAACCGATTTTGGTGATGTTATTGCCATTAGGCATAAAATGTATTTGTCAATGTCGTACGATCATAGGGTTGTTGACGGCTCGTTAGGTGGGGCATTTATTAGAAAGGTTGCCGATTATTTAGAAGCTTGGGATGTAAACAGGGTAGTTTAAATTTCACGATTTTTTTTATCATAATTTAAATTAGGTATCTAAAAATTCTATAATTTTTCGGTAATTTTAAATATATCGTTCGATATTTTTAAAATTTGATTGAGCTGATCTGTTTGTAATTGGTTTTTATCTGGCTGATGGCGTAGTTCTAAATTTTTTAAAACAAGGTTAGGGGTTTGTACTTTACTTTTATCATCTAATATCAAAATCACTTCTTTTAAATAAAAAATCGATTTATTTATTGTTTTGGCATCCTCAATACTTAGGGTAATTTGTGCAGTATTTAAATTAACAGATAAATTTGCCAAATAAGATGAAAGTATATGATTTAACACCACAAATTTTTGCACCTCGTTTGCTTTGTGTTGTTTATTTTTAGGTTCATTAAGCATTCGTTTAAATGCAGCACCTAAGTTTGCGGTATTTACATACACATTTTTTCGGGCTAGTTTGTAAATTGTAGGGTTTGTTATATGCCCACTTAGTTTAGCAATTATAACTTCGTAATATGCTAAATTGGCTTTTAGCATATCACATAAAACCATTTTAAATTTAAACGATTCCCAACTTGGAAAAAGCAAATAACTTGCCAAAAAGGCAATTGCCGAACCTATTAGGGTATCAATAATGCGCTCGGTGGCTACGTTAATGTTGTTTTGGGGCGATATAAAGGTAAAAAGTATAAGTACAAAGGGTGTCATAAAAAGCACACTTACTACATATTTAATACGCTGAAAACTGTAAGTTAATACCATAAAAATCAATAAAAAAGAAAACTTTACAGTTTGGTCTTTTACAAACATCAATATTAAAACGCCTGCAATACCACCAATTATGGTACCAATAACACGTTCGTAGTTACGCTGTTTGGTAAGGCTAAAGCCTGGTTTTAATATCACTAAAATGGTAAGCAAAATCCAATAACTATGATGGCCAACGGGCAACAAATTTGCAATGGTAAAACCAGTTAGCATTACTAACGAAACCCGCAAGGCATGCCTAAAATAAGATGATTTGGCGGTTAGGTTACTTTTAAGCAAACTAAAATTATAATTTTGATGGTTTACAAATTTGCCAAATTCGGCTACCCTGTCTTTATCAATATAGTTTTGTTTTGGATTTTGATAATATTTGTATATATCATCAACCCTCACAAAAATGTTTCTAATATTTACCAATATTTTTTTTAAAACCAATACCGATACGTTTTGCCCCTCTAAATCATCTAATTTTTTTTTAAGATTATCTAAATCCGTAAGGCTTAATAAGTGTCGTCCTGGTTTGTCATTATGTACCAAGCATAGCCCTAAGTAATTTATTTCTGCCGCTAGTTGGTTGATAGTTTTTTCAAAATGTGGTAATATATTGTGTTTTTCAAAGTTGTTTCTTATCAAATTATAATCATAGTGCGATACCATTGTTTGCTCAAAAATATCAACCATATCAATAAATATAATAACTAAAAGCCTGTTAGTGGGCGATGCCACATTTTGAATTTTTCCGGTTTTGTATAATATTTCTCTTACATTTTCTTGTTGTTCATTAATAATAACTTGCTGGTTTACCAAGTTTTTAAAAACATTATCAACAGTAATTGTATTGCTGTAAAATGCCGATTTTAAATTTACATATTTAGCTATTTCTTGTACACATTCCCCTAAACTTTGTTGGGCATAACGAAAAGGTCTAATTTGTACAAATATTAAGCTAAGTAGCATATACCAAACCCCGCCACTTAAAACTAATAATGCGTGTTGTAATACTTGGTTGTACGGGCGCACTTGATCAATATTGAAAATCATTATAAGTAAAGTTGCTGTACCTATGGCAGCAGCTCTTTCGCCGTAAATATGAAAAATTGAGAAAATAAAACTCAACAAAAAAATTTCTATTCCTAATAAGTAATTGTTATTGTTTACTAAACTTGTTAATAGGGTAACCAAAAAAATTAAAAAGGCAGTTAAACCCATTGCGTTGCGTTTATGCACATTTGGGCCTGGGTTATCGGCAACGCTTACGCATAATGCGCCTAAAGAGATAGGTAGGCCTACTAATAGGCTATCGAATTGAAAAAATAGCAGTGAAGGCAATAAAACACCAATGGTAATTTTTATGCCATCGTAAAAATATTGGGTGTAAATAAAATCTTTAAATGAAGCTAAATGCTTGTGCATTTTCAAATATATTTAGAAAAAGGCTGGTAAACAAGTATCATCAATACATATAACACAAGGTGTTTTTAATAATTATAGTAAACTGAGCAAATTTTAATACCGAAATAAATTAGTTTTAACGACTTGTTTATTAGAAGAAAAAAAAGCTTTTAAAAAAGTTAAGCTCCAACGGGGAGAAGGAGCTTAAACTAACCAATTATAAACCAATTATATGAAGGACATTTTAAAATGTAAAAACTTTATTTGTTTTTACATAGTGTAAAAGTAACACTAAGCTAAGTTATATTTGTCATTAAATTGTCATTAAAGTAAAAATTTATATTCTGCAACGAATTTTAAATACAAATACAATAGAGTAATATATTTATTTATAAAAATATATCAATATATATAAGTTTTTATTGCGTAAATAGTAATTTTATCAAGCTTGAATGTATTTCTGTTAAACTTATCATAATTAAATTAAATAGAATTTATGTAGAAATTAATACAAAAATTTAATGAAACTTTTATGGTTCTATAACATCCAAAGGCGTTAATTATTGTAACAAGTACGACAAAGAGGCTCGTAATTTTCTTTTTCGCCCAATAAAAGTTGGTTTTTATTATCAACTAGGCGGTAACTGTACAAAGCGGCACCACCGCAGCGCATACAAACGGCATGTACTTTAGTAACTTCTTCGGCCATAGCCATTAAAATGGGCATTGTGCCAAACGGCTTGCCCTCAAAATCCATATCTAAACCTGCTAATATTACCCTAATGCCCTTATTAGCAAGTTGTTGGCAAACAGTAGGTAGCTCAGCGTCAAAAAATTGTGCTTCATCTATACCAATTACATCTGCATTACTACCATATATTAATATTGCCGAGGCGTTTTCTACGGTTATGGCTTGGGCCGAGTTTGCGTTGTGCGATACAACATCTGTTTCGTGATAGCGTGTGTCTGTTTTCGGCTTAAATATTTGTACCTCTAATTTTGCTATTTGCGCCCTTTTTAGTCTTCTTAAAAGCTCTTCGGTTTTTCCGGAAAACATTGAGCCACAAATTACCTCAATACTGCCTACTTTTGCATTTTTTGAACTTGAGTTTTGGGTATTATTTATCATTTTAAAATAAACTTAACAATAGGCAAAGGACTAATATCATAATTATGTTTTATTTTTGGAAGATTGTGATAGCATTTTGAGCAAATTAACGTTTAATGATGATGAGAAAAGAGGAAATTTTAAAAAAAATTGGTGTTATAATAAACGACTTAAACGACCAACAACAGTACCTTGCTGATAGTGAAGACTATAACGATTTAGAGCTTGAACTATTTACTGCCAATGCCGATTTTTTGATTGATCATATTGAAATTTTAAAAAAACTTCAAAACAGTAAATATGTAACAACAAGTGTAGCCCAAGTAGAAAACTCTTCACCAAATATAATTTTACCCGAAATAGAGGAAACGATAGCTGGTAAACTAATACAAGCCCCTATTATTTTGCCAGATGTAGTTAAAGCTCCTTTTAATTTCACCGAAAACCCTAGTGAAATAAAGTTTGATTTTGAGCAAAATGTACCAATTGAAAATATTTTTGACCGTGAATTAACTCCCGAAGAAACTGAAGTTTTGCAAACCAAGCAAGTTTTTTTTGAGAAACTTAACGAGGTAAATAAAGAAAACTCCCATGATGCTTTGCCAACTGTTGCAGTAAAAGCGGATTCGTTACCACAAAATATAGAAGTATTTGAAACTCCAAGAATAATTGAAGAAACCGAACAAAGCCCAAAACCAGTTTTTGTACCCGAACACGCGTTAGAGCATTTGACAGAGATTATTGATAATAAATCTAATGTTGTTGATAAAATACGGAATTATACAGACCATATACCATTAACAGACAATGAATTAACAGATGTTATAGAGAATAAAAAGCAAACTTTAAACGAATTTTTATCTAATCAAAGCAATGTTCAAAACATCTCATCGAGGTTAAGCAATTTGGCTACAAACGATTTAAAATCGGCAATAAGCCTTAACGATAAAATGATTTTTATAAAAGAATTGTTTCAAGGTTATAACTTGGCTTACAGCGAAGCAATAGAAATTTTAAACCGATTTGATGGTTTTGAAAGTGCCGATAATTTTTTACAAAAAAATTATGCAATTAAAAATAAGTGGGTAGATAAACAGGATGTTGTTGATAGATTTTATGAAATTTTAAACAGACGTTACGTTAAGTAGTTGATAAAAAAATGTGGAGTTTTAACGATTAAAAATCTAAAATTTTAAGATGTTGTTTTTGTATAATTACTATTTTCAACCAGTAAGTTTAACATTATTTGAATTCTTAATACCAAGATAATTTTTTAGTGTATTAATATTGTAACCAGTTGCTTAACGCACCACAAATAACCTACGAAATTAACTAAGATGAAACTAAATGTAGTAAATGCGGGTTATTTTAAACTTGATGGCGGTGCCATGTTTGGCGTGGTACCTAAAACAATTTGGCAAAAAACCAACCCAGCAGATGAAAATAACTTATGCACTTGGGCTATGCGCTGTTTGCTAATTGAGGATGGCAATCACTTAATTTTAGTTGATAATGGTATTGGCAGTAAACAGGATGCTAAATTTTTAAGTCATTATTACCTTCACGGAGATGATACTTTAGATAAATCGCTAAATAAGCTAGGCTATTGCGCTGCCGATATTACTGATATCTTTTTAACTCACCTACACTTCGATCATTGCGGTGGCTCTATCATCCGCGAAAGCGAAAAATTAATTCCAGCATTTAAAAACGCAATATATTGGAGCAATAAAGCGCATTGGGGTTGGGCAATGCAACCTAACGTACGAGAAAAAGCATCTTTTTTAATAGAAAATATTTTACCGATACAAGAAAGTGGGCAATTAAAGTTTATACCAAATGATGAAGGTTTTAATTTTACAGATAGCATAAAAATTCGGTTTGTGTATGGTCATACTAACGCTATGATGCTTCCGCAAATTAATTTTAATGGAAAAACTTTAGTTTATATGGCCGATTTGCTACCATCGGTTGGGCATATACCCTTACCCTATGTTATGGCTTACGATATGTTTCCTTTAAAAACTTTAAATGAAAAAAAATTATTTTTAACTGAGGCTTGCGCAAATAATTATATTCTGATTTTGGAACACGACGCTATAAATGAGTGTTGTACTTTAAAAATGACCGATAAAGGAATTAGATTGAGCGAAACTTTTAAATTGGCAGATGTATAAATTGGTATAAACTTTTGATTTGGAATGATTTTTGCTAATAATAATTATCTGCATTTCGTTAAATTATTTCGATTAAATCCTAACATTTTCAATATTTTAACGTTAAATTTCTACAATATTCTTAACTTCGCAACCTTTTAGTACGAGATTTTAATAAAATGAGACAACTCAAAATTACCCAATCTATTACCAACCGCGAATCGCAATCGTTAGATAAATATTTACACGAAATAGGAAAAGTAGATTTAATAACAGCCGAAGAAGAAGTTATACTTGCCCAAAAAATTAGAGAAGGAGACCA
>JAYULE010000108.1:0-11987 GCA_043763845.1 Sphingobacteriales bacterium | reverse complement strand
GTTTTTATCATAATTTTTAAATAAAAAAGATAATAAAATATAAGTTATTTGTAATAAAAATTCTAAATATTTTTTAATACAGAAAGATGCTCCAGACTATTAAAAACTTCCATCTCAAAGTTTTCTCCATCAAAATTTAAAACATATAGCGATGTGTTTTGGTGCGGATAATCGTCCATAAACGACAATGGTTTTTCAAACAACAAGCACAACAACAAGCGCATAGCCCTGCCATGCATGCATATTAAAACAGTTTCTTCGTTTGGTTTTGGTAAAATATATTTTACAGCCTTTACTTGTCTTGCAAAAACCTCGTTAGGGCTTTCGCCGCCTTCAGTTTTAACATCAAAATTACCAATATTCCAGTTTTCAATTAATGTTTTAAAGGCTTCTCGCAATTCGGGGGTGCTTTTTTGGCCTTCGTAAATACCCCACGCAAGCTCATCCAAACCTTCTAATTGTTCCCAAGCAATGCCTCTATCAATAAATTGTGCAACAGTTTGGTGAGTTCTTTTTAACGTTGATGTGTAAATTTTATCGAAAGCAACATTTTTATACATTTCAAAAAATGCTTTACCTTGGCCAATACCCGTTGCATTTAAAACCGAATTTATGCCTCTACCTTGAACAATACCGTTTTTATTTAAGTCGGTTTCGCCATGGCGCATAATGTAAAACTTTTTAACTATACTCATTATTTAATTTAAAACTGGTAAGGCGTAATATTTAGGTTTTATTTCATCGGCAAATTCAAAATGCTCATAATCTGTAATTATGTTGTATAAAGTATCACGTTCTAAAGGTTTTTTGCCTACGCTTTTTATCAAATCAACCAGTTGTTTGGTACTCATTGCGGGGTGTTGCTCCTCGGCACCAGCCATACTATAAATTTTTGTGGTATCATCCAACGTACCATCAATATCATCAACCCCAAAATTGAGCGAAAGTTGAGCAGTGCTACGGCCAATCATTGCCCAATAGGCTTTTATATGGTCAAAATTATCTAAATATATTCTTGATATTGCATAATTTCTTAAATCTTCTACCACCGTAGATTCTGCAATATGCGACATTTGGTTATCATGGTTTCTAAATTTTAGTGGGATAAATGCTTGAAAACCTTGGGTTTCGTCTTGCAAAACACGCAACTTTTCTAAATGGTCTACGCGGTGTTCAAAACTCTCAATATGGCCGTATAACATTGTGGCATTAGAAGGCTTACCCAATTTATGCCATTCTCGGTGTATTTGCAGCCATTGCTTACCCGTACATTTATCTTTGGCAATTTGTTCCCTAATTACGGGATGAAAAATTTCGGCACCACCACCAGGCATCGAGTCTAAACCAGCCTCCTTCATCATGCGCATTCCTGTTGCATAATCAATTTTAGCTTTCTTAAAAATATAATGATATTCTACTGGTGTTAAAGCCTTTACATGCAAATTAGGTCGGTGGGTTTTTATTGCTGTAAACAATTTCATGTAAAATTCCATATCGTACTGCGGCAAAACGCCACCAACAATGTGTACTTCAGTAACTGGTTGTTCATCATAGGTTTTAACTATTTTCAACATCTCGTCCATAGTAAATTCCCAACCTTCGGCTTTTTGTTTAATTAGCCTAGAGTAGGAGCAAAATTTACAATCGTAAACACATAAATTGGTAGGTTCTATATGAAAATTCTTATTAAAATACGTGTTATTTCCATGTCGCTTAACGCGGATATGGTTAGCTAGCACACCTAAAAATGGTAAATCGGCATATTGGTATAAATATAAACCTTCATCAAAACTAATACGTTGGTTATCAAAAACTTTTTGGGCAATTGTTTTATGCCTTTCGGCGATGCTGGAATCGTTTAATAAAACTTGTATTTGATTATTGGGCTGCATATTTATTATTTAAACTTGCAAAATAGTATTTAAATTCTTTAACAAATTTTGCTAAAATAAGTTTAAATAATGTTTTAAGTGGGATTTTTATTTAGCTATTTTTTTGTTGATATGAATCTTTTATTGAATAC
The DNA here is from genome assembly GCA_043763845.1 of Sphingobacteriales bacterium. Lineage (GTDB taxonomy): Bacteria > Bacteroidota > Bacteroidia > Sphingobacteriales > Sphingobacteriaceae > Pseudopedobacter. The sequence continues at coordinate 9,964 of JAYULE010000108.1, read as the reverse complement.
AAAAGCGGAACTTAATTAATAAATACTTTATTTACAAGAAAGTGTAATTTTAAAATTTCTTAAATTTTATTTTATGTTAAAAAAAGTATTTACATTTGAAGCGTTTATTAATTTAAATTAAAAATCTTAACAATTTTACATTATTCCCTTAATTATGAAAAAAATTTACCTTTTTACGCTTAGTTTCTTACTAATTGCAACATGTTTTGCACAAAAAACAAGTAGTTTAGTTACTTATTCTCAAAAAAACAAATTATCTCAATTAAATAAACAATATTTGCGCCAAGCAAAAAAAGACAAAAAAATAGCTTTAGATTTAGCTAAAAAAAATAACTGGGATACGTTAACAATTAGCAAAAATGGTAAAGTGAGATCTTTACAAGGCTTACACCCCAATGGTAGGCCTAAATACTACACTACATTTAATAATTCAGATGCTGCAATAACAGCTCGAACAAATTCGTTTTACGAAAACGGAAGTTTGGGTATAAACCTAAATGGAAGCAGCAGTTTTTTGGATGGTAGAATGGGAATTTGGGATTCGGGCATGGCAAGAGCAAGCCATCAAGAATTTACTAACCGACTAATAATTAAAGACGATGCAGTAACCTTAGACCAGCATGCCACTCATGTTGCAGGTACCATGATAGCCGCTGGAATAAATACAAACGCTAAAGGTATGGCTTGGGGCGCCAAAGAACTACAGGCTTATGATTTTAACACTGATATAGCCGAAATGACTGCCGCTGCCGATAAATTAATAATCTCAAATCATTCATATGGAATTGACGGCGGTTGGATTTTTAATGATAAAGATGGTGCTGACAGGTGGGAATGGCTTGGTGGCGTTGGGCAAAATATAGATTCAAATTTTGGTAGGTACGATGAAGATGCCGCTAAATTAGACGAACTTTGTTACAATGCACCTCATTATTTACCAGTACTTGCAGCCGGAAATACACGCAGTGTTAATGGTCCCGAAGTTGGTGAACCTTACTACAGCTTCCAAGAAAGTACAGGAACAGTTGAATTAATTGGGAACAGACCAGAAGGCATGAGTAGCAACGATGGTTATGATATTATAATTGGCAGTACATGTTCAAAAAATACATTAGCAGTTGGAGCGGTGCGAAGTGTATTAACAGAAAACAGTAATCCTAGCAATATTATAATTTCGGACTTTAGCTCATGGGGACCAACAGATGACGGCCGCATTAAACCAGATTTAGTTGGAATGGGTGTTGATGTTAATTCTTGCACCGAAGTAAGTGATAATTCTTATGCTGCGCTAAGCGGCACTTCAATGGCAAGCCCGAGTGTGTGCGGTTCATTGTTGTTATTGCAAGAGTATTACGCTAAATTAAACAATAATAAATTTATGCAAGCATCTACTTTAAAAGCACTTGCAATACACACAACAGATGAAGCTGGCACCAACCCTGGTCCCGATTATGTGTTTGGATGGGGTTTGTTAAATATGGAACGAGCTGGTAAAACCATAAAAAATAAAGGATTAAATACATTTATTATAGAATCAAATTTATTAAACGATGGTAGTTTTACTAAAAGTTTTGTTTCATCATTAACCGAACCAGTAAAAGTAAGTATTTGCTGGACAGACTATAAGGCTGAATTATTGCCTTTTGGCGTTTTAAACAACAGAAAAGCGAGTTTAGTAAACGATTTAGATATTAAATTGGTAGAATCTAATACAACATATTTACCCTGGAAATTAGACCCAAACAACCCTGCAAACGCCGCAACTAAAGGCGATAACCTTGTTGATAATGTAGAGCAAATACATACAGGCGAACAGGCAGTTGGCAACAAAACTTACACAATAACAGTTTCACACAAAGGGCAACTTTACAACAACAATCAAAATTTTTCGTTAATTGTAACTGGTGTAAAAGATGACACCCTACCATTAGAATTTGCTAATTTTATTGCACAAAAACAAAATAATGATGTACTATTGAAATGGCAAACCAACTCCGAAACAAACACAAACAGATTTGAAATACAACGAAGCACCGATGGTATTAATTTTACAACCATTAATTTAAAACCAACGGCAGGTAATTCGTCAAGTATTAAAAATTATGCTTATAGAGATTTAACGCCATTTTTTGGAGTAAACTATTACAAAATAAAAACTTTTGACAACGATGGAACTGTTTACTATTCGGATATTAAATCAGTACTTTTTAATTTAAGCAATAACAACGAAATTGCTATATACCCAAACCCAGCAAAAGATGAAATAAACATAAGCTGGGATAAAAAAAATAAACCTTTAATTGAGGTAGCTATTTACTCAACTTTTGGCAAAAAAATACAATCGTTTAAAAATATATCATCAGAAAATTTAAAAATAAATGTTGGTAACTTGCCCCAAGGAGTTTATCTACTTGATGTTAAAGATTTAAAATCAACAAAAAGTTTAGGAGTAAAAAAGATTGTTAAACAATAAAATAAATGGCGAGTTAAACTCGCCATTTATTAATTTAGTTTCCTTTAAATAACATCAAACCTTAGATTTTTTTAGAAAATTATAAATATCTTAAAACAAAAATTTAAGATTATTAAAATATTTATGTTTATTTCGTTTAACCATAAATAGGTTAGTTGTTTTAAGAGAGAATAGAATATGTTTCAGTTAAGTTCTGGCTTTACGCGGATATGATTTGCTAGCATACCTAAAAGAGGTAAATCGGGGTATTGATATAAATACAAACCCATCATAAAACTAATACGCTTTTTATTAAAACTTTTTGGGCAACTATTTTTTGCCTTTCGGCGATGCTGGCATCGTTTAATAAACTTGTATTTGATTATTGGGCTGCATAAAATATTTTTTAAAGCGTAATAAATTACAATACAACAAAATCTAACAATGGTTGCTAAAATAAGTTTAAATAATAATTTATGGGGATTTTATTTGGATAAGATACTAAGGGGTGAAAGCAAGATTAAATGAATTGCATTGCAGGTATTTTTAATTAAATTTACAATCTAAAATTTAGAAACTATGAATACCGCATATATTAGTTTTGAAGATTTAAAAAAAAATATCCTAATGAATGGGTATTATTAGGCAATCCTGAAATGAAAAACACTGCTATTTTAGGAGGTATTGTATAGTATCTCAGTAAAGACAAGAAAGAAGTTTGTTATATAAGTAGAGACAAAACCGCCGAATTTGATACTGTTACCATTGCTTTTGCTGGCGATTTAAAACAACAGCGTAAAATTGGAATATTGAGAAGAATATAAAGGGTTTGAAATTTGTGTTTCGTAAGTGATACAAATTATGGCATTGAGGAAGTGAGATTAAGAATTATCAACCCAATAAGTTTACCTATTTTAATAATGCACCTTTAATATTATTCAAATAATATATTGCTTTATTGGATATTGTCTCAGGGATTATATATCTATGGTATCTTGCCGTCATACAGTTTTCATATAAAAAACGGTAACTGTCCTCACAATCAGGGAGATGTTCGTCCACTAAATCTGCGGTAGCTTGGTGTCTGCTGGGTCTTTTACCAATAAATTTAGCCGAATTATAGTAATTGTCAAAATTTAAATATTCCCTATTACCATCGTTAAATTGAAATATCTCGTGTTGAACATAATGAAGCGACGCATAAAAAGCTGTTGTAACTACCCAATCATTACAATCTACATTTGCCCAAAGTAATTGGCAAACTTTTTCATTATGTTGTGCGTGTGCTTTTTTAGACAATTTATTTAAGCTATTTAGCGTATGTGAATAGTTTTATGAAACCCGTCGGCTTTCAAATTTTCTTCATCAATATTTCCATCGTCGAATGTAAAATTAAACCTAACAGAATAATTTTCTGATTTGCTAGACTTTTCAATTTTTGAAGCCACAGCGTATATTTTCGGGAATTCATCATCCAAATATCTTTCAATAGGTACAGAAATTAATACTGTTTGATTTATAAAAGAATTCATTTTTAGGTAAACACAATTTGCGGCAAGATTCATTTTTGCTAATTCATTGATAATTTCATCAACGTATGTAAACGTTAAAACAATATTAGCTTTAATTCGATCTTTTATTTTTTTATTATCTTCCTCACCACGATTAATCCATCCGTTTGTATAAAAAGACATCATATCTTTTATATACTCGTCGGAATCGTTGATACGATTAATCCAATCTTGAGAGTCAATTGGTTTATTATGCGATACCATAAATTACTTGTGAGTGTTTTTATTGTAATTTTTAAATGTTGCTTTAGAGAATTACAAAATTAGTGATTTTTTGTCAAACATTCGACTATAAAAATAATATTAAATCACTATATTTAAAACCGAAGCGTATTTGAAATATAGATTTGGTACTCAATATCACAAAAACCAACCCTCACAAATAAAAAAACAATAGTTATTATATGTGTCAATGGAAACCTAGGCGGTAAAATAGTAAATGCTTTATTGGCTAATGGTGCAGAAGTTAAAGCAATTGTTTGGCTATCAACATCCCAAAATAAAATAATTGATTTAGAGTAAAAATGCGTTAAAGTTTTTAAAGTTGATATCACTAAAAAATATAAAATATTTAAACCAAGTGGCATTAATTTTTTAAATGGCGTAATTAAACTAACCAAATTTCTTTCTCCCTCTAAACACCAACTTTACCCAGCTTGGCAAGGTATGCAGTACATGAGAGATATGATAGAAGGTCTAATTTTTTTCAAAAGTAGGATAATGAGCGGTATAAAAATGTAAAATGGACATCTGTTTATGATTTTTTAATTGAAAACAATGTTCAGTTGAGGTAGTAGAATGGTATTATAAAATAAATTAATATTTTAAGATGTCATGATATTAGCGTTGTTGCTGCAATTTGTTTACAACCAGCACATCGCAAAATCAATTTACAACTACGCTAGCAACAAACTTGCCGATATCCCCAAATCGGTATGTAAATGTTTTAAAAACTTTATACTCATTTGTTTTTTACCATTCAAAATTTCCGAAATCGTACTTTTACTCATCCCGAATTTTTGTGCCAAATTATTTTGCGACAGCCCTTGTTCTTGCATTTCGTAGGTTAAAGCCTGTAGTGGAGTAAGGTTTTGAACGGGATAATTCTTTTTTTCGTAATCGTTTATCAATAACGATAGCACTTCTAAAGTATCTCCGTCTTCCGTATTTGCTTCTGCATTAAATATACTTGCCATTTTTTTTAACGCCAATTGGTAATCTAAATCTGTTTTTATTGGTTTTAAGGTTTCCATAATAATTTTTTTAATCATTAAATTCTATTGTTTTTGCTTTGATGGTATCATATTGTGGTACAACTTTAAGTGAAAAGAAAACCATATTTCAATCGATTTCCTCCAAAATAAAAACTTCTTCAACTTTTAAACTAAATATTTTAGAAATTTTAATAGCTAATATACAAGATGGCGAAAATTTACCCGACTCTATGGAGTGAATAGTTTGCCGTGATACGCCAACTAACTCGGCCAAAGTTTGTTGCCCTAAGTTTATGCGGGCTCGTTCTAATTTAACATTGTTTTTCATAACTGCTTGCTTATAAACGATTCGCTTTTCCAATGCCAAAATATAATTAATGCAAAATTATAAATCACAGAACATATAATCATTCCGTCAAACATATTAATAACCTGAAAATACCCAGCAATTGCACCCAAAATACCAATAGAAAACATCGCAGGCAAACTGTATTTATAAAACTGTTTAGGATTTTTTTCGAAATACTTTTTAACTACATTATGGTCTAAATACACTAAGGCCGAATCTCGGTACAAACACACCCTAAACAAGACAATATAAAGTGTTTGAAAATAAAGTGTGGCTAAAAAAACATTAGGATTTTTAAAAAATGCCGTAATCAATATCAAAGTCACTAATACAACTCTAAACATAACTTTAGCTGTGTAATTTCTTATTTTATCCACCCTTTCATCTTCATATTTTTCGTTACTAAAAATAATAATTGCTAAGCCAATGTTAAAAAATAAGAGATGGATATTTTTAAAATTTAAACCAGGCAAAACCACAGGACTCCCAATTTTAATATTGGCATTTCTAACTTCAATTAAAAATTTTATTATTGAATTATCACTTTGCCATAAGTTTTCTAATGGTTTAATAAGTAAAATAAAAACAAATCCTAGTAAGATAAATACAAATCCAGTTAATTTTTTTGGTGTGATGTAGTTTTTAAGTAAGTGCATTTTTGTAAAGTTTAAATAACAAATGTAAATAAAACTTTACATAATTTATTTTTTAAAACTTTACCTACTTAGGTTTTAAAACCCCAATGTTTGACTAACTCATAACCTTATTTGTTTATTCAACTTGTATTTATAAATTGCAATAATGAAAATAGAAACAATAGCCATACATGCCGGCAACCAAATAGATAAAAGTAGCAAAGCGGTAATACAGCCCATTACCTTATCTACCACTTTTGAGCGTGGCCCAAACGGCGATTACCCTGGTGGTTTTATGTACTCTCGCACCAATAACCCTAACCGCCAAGCTTTAGAAAACCTGTTGGCTGCCTTAGAAGGTGGCGAGGCGGCGGCGGCTTTCTCATCAGGAAACGCATCGGCAATGGCTATTTTTCAAGCGTTAACACCTGGCAGTCATATTATTTGCCCCGATGATATGTACCACGGTTTACGCAATCAACTCAAAATTATTTTTGCAGCTATTTTAGAATTCGATTTTATTGATGTAGGAAACTTAGCCACGGTAAGGCAACATATAAAAGCCAATACCCAATTAATTTGGTTAGAAACTCCATCTAATCCTATGTTAAAAATATGCGATGTTAAAGCAATTTGCACTTTTGCCAAAGAAAATAATTTGATGGTAGCCGTTGATAATACCTTTGCCACACCAATTTGCCAGCAACCTTTAAGCTTAGGGGCCGATTTAGTGATGCACAGCAGTACAAAATATTTAAATGGGCATAGTGATGTTACAAGCGGTGCTGTTATAACAAAAACAAAAAATATTTTTTGGGATAAAATAAAAAATGTACAAGTTTATGGCGGTGCGGTGCCATCTCCCTTCGATTGTTACTTAACCATACGGGGCATAAAAACTTTACCTTACCGTATGCGTGTCCATTGCCAAAATGCTTTACAAATTGCCCAATATTTAGAAAACCACCCAAGTGTTGATGCCGTTTTTTACCCCGGTTTACAATCGCACCCACAACACGTATTAGCAAAAACTCAAATGTTGGGTTTTGGTGCAATGCTTTCGTTTTTAGTTAAAGGTGGCGAGTTAGCGGCAAAAAAAGTAATCAACAACCTAAAACTTTTTACCCAAGCCACCAGCTTAGGCGGTGTAGAAAGTTTGATAGAACACCGTTACAGCGTAGAAGGACTTGATAGTTTAACACCAAAAAATTTGTTACGGGTATCGGTAGGGTTAGAGCATGTAGATGATTTATTGGAAGATTTTGAGCAGGCATTTACTAAATTAAACTGAGTTTTATCAATAATCTATATTTAAAGTTTCTTAAATCCAAACAAAAATTCACAAACAAATTGCTTCAATAAAACATTATACATTAAGTTTAAATTTATCTTTATAATTTATGCATTCAAAAAAAACCGATTATATTAAAATGAAAGTTGGCTTATTTATACCTTGCTATGTTGATCAGTTTTACCCAAACGCCGCAATAGCAACTTTACAATTGTTAGAAAAACTGGGTGTTGATGTTGCTTATCCAACAAACCAAACTTGCTGTGGTCAGCCTATGGCAAACTCTGGTTTCGAGCACCTTACAGGCGGTTGCAACAACTTGTTTGTAGCTAATTTTAAAGAGTTCGATTATATAGTAGCCCCATCGGGCAGTTGCGTTTTGCATATTAAAGAGCATATTCACACCTCAAATCACGAAGATGACAAAAACATAAGCGGCAAAATTTATGAGCTTACCGAGTTTTTAACCGATATTTTAAAAGTTACTAACTTAACCGCAAACTTTCCTTTTAAAGTAGGTTTACACCAAAGTTGCCACGGCCAACGTGGTTTGCATATTGCCCAAATGAGCGAACTGGTTGAAGCACCTTTTTCTAAACCACAAACTTTGCTTAATATGGTGCAAAACATAGAAATGATTAACCTAAAACGCAAAGATGAATGTTGCGGTTTTGGCGGTACATTTTGTGTAACAGAAGAAGCGGTATCGGCCAAGATGGGGAAAGATAGGGTTTTAGACCATGAAAATAATGGTGCCGAATTCATCACTGGTGTTGATTTATCTTGTTTGATGCACATGGAAGGCATCCTGAAAAGGAAAAATAGCAAAACCAAAGTAATACATATTGCCGAAATTTTAAACGCAAGCTAAATGATACAAGAACTAAAAGACCACGCCACACTTGCCGATGATTTTAACAAAGATGAAGACCGTGTAGGTTGGCATGATGATACCCTTTGGTGGATACGTGAAAAACGAGATAAAATTGCTTGGCAAGTACCTGATTGGGAGTTGTTGCGTGATGCTGCATCGAACATTAAAGATCACGTTTTATCAAACCTAAACCCTTATTTATTACAGTTTGAAGCCAACGCCATAGCTAACGGAATTACCGTACATTGGGCTGCCGATGCGGCCGAGCATAACCAAATTGTGTTAAATATTTTGCGTGAAAAAGAAATAAATAAGTTGGTAAAAAGCAAATCGATGCTTACCGAAGAATGCCACTTAAACGATTTTTTAGCCGAAAACGGGGTAGATGTTATAGATTCGGATTTAGGCGAACGCATTGTACAACTAGCCGAAGAACCACCAAGCCATATTGTTTTGCCCTGTATACATAAAAAAAAAGAAGAAATAGGCGAACTTTTTCATAAGCATTTGGGTACACCCGAGGGTAATAGCGACCCACAATTACTAACCGAAGCGGCAAGGCATCACTTGCGGGAAACTTTTTTATCGCGTAAAGCAACCGTTACCGGGATAAATTTTGCAGTAGCCGAAACTGGTGAATTTGTAATTTGTACTAACGAAGGCAATGCCGATATGGGCGCACACCTTGCCGATGTGCATATAGCCTGTATGGGTATCGAAAAAATTATTCCCGAACGTAAAGATTTAGGCGTTTTTTTACGTTTATTGGCTCGTAGTGCAACTGGGCAGCCCATAACCACTTATTCTAGTCATTTTAAAAAGCCTAGAGAAAACCAAGAAATGCATATTATTTTGGTTGATAACGGGCGTACTAAACAATTGGGACGAGAAGATTTTAGGAATTCTTTGAAGTGCATTCGTTGTGGTGCTTGTATGAACACCTGTCCAGTGTATCGCCGTAGCGGAGGCCACAGTTACCATTACGCCATTACTGGACCAATTGGGGCAATTTTAGCACCCAATTTAGATATGGAAAAATATGCCGACTTACCTTTTGCATCCACGCTTTGTGGCTCTTGCACCAATGTTTGTCCAGTTAAAATAGATATTCACCAACAATTGTATAAATGGCGACAAGTAATTGTACAAAACGGTTACGCACCTAAAGCCAAACAGTTGAGTATGAAAATGATGGCTTTCACGTTATCATCGCCTTTTGCTTACCACACAGCAGGTAAAATGGGTAGGGCAGTTTTAAAATATGCTCCTTTTACAATGAACAATAAATTAAATCCTTGGTACAAACAACGAGATATGCCCGAAGTACCTACTGCATCGTTTGGCGAATGGTACAAAAAAAATAGAAATTAAAATGAGTAGTAGATTACAAATTTTAGCTGCAGTTTTGGCTAACCAACCCGCTATTTTACCATTGCCAGTTTTCCAACCTTTTTCGCCAAGTGTCGATAATAATTTGGATGTGTTTGTAAAAACTGCTAAAAATATAGGTAGCACCGTACATTTCCTTGGCGGGATGCAAGATGTAAAATCCTTAATTAGTCAAAACTTTCCATCGGG
>JAYULE010000107.1:0-12136 GCA_043763845.1 Sphingobacteriales bacterium | reverse complement strand
TGAAACATTTAGAAAACGATAGTGTAAACTCTAAAATTGTAGATTTAATATTAGCCGATGGTAGTACGCACAGCCATAAAGGTAAAATAGAAACTATTGAAGGCGTTATTGATGCAAACACAGGTAATATAGCTTTTAGGGCAAGGTTTAAAAACCCTAATAATATTTTAAAACACGGTGCAAGTGGAAAAGTTAAACTGCGAAAAATTTTAAATAATGCAATCATAATTCCTCAAAAGGCTACTTTCGAAATTCAAGATAAATTATATGTTTATTTAGTTGATAAAAACAATAAAATAGTAATGCAAAATATCGAATCGCAATACCGTTTACCTAACCTATTTTTGGTAAGCAAAGGTTTACAAGGCGGCGAAACTATAATTTTAGAAGGCACACAAAATGTAAAAGAAGGTGTGGTAATTAAGCCCAAACAAGTTGCAATGCAAAATGTAATTAAACAGTTGGCCTCTAATTAAATATATCCCCTTATTTTATGCTTAAAAACTTTATCGAAAGGCCAGTACTATCGCTGGTTATCTCTTTGTTTATAACTTTATTTGGCTTATTAGCTTTAACAAAGTTACCCATAACACAATATCCGGATATTGCACCACCAGCAGTTACGGTTACCACAAAATATACAGGTGCAAATGCCGAGGTTTGTGCAAAAGCCGTAGTAACTCCGCTAGAGCGAGCCATAAACGGAGTACCGGGTATGGATTATATATCATCAGTTTCGGGTAACGATGGTACAAGTATAGTTCAGGTATATTTTAAAGTTGGTACAAACCCCGATTTGGCTGCAGTAAACGTACAAAACCGTGTGGCAACAGTTTTAGATGAACTGCCCGAAGAGGTAATTAAAGCAGGCGTATCTACCGAAAAGGAGGTTAACAGTATGTTAATGTACCTTAACTTAGTAAGCAGCGATAGCACAATTGACGAAAAATTTATTTATAATTTTGCCGATATTAACGTATTAGCCGAACTTAAACGTATTGATGGTGTGGGCTTTGCCGATATTATGGGGCAACGCGAATATGCCATGCGGGTATGGTTAAACCCCCAACGTATGGATGCTTACGCCATATCGGCTGATGATATTATTTTGGCTTTAAAAGCCGAAAACGTTGAAGCAGCCCCGGGTAAAGTAGGCGAAAGTTCGGGCAGGTCGGCACAATCATTACAATATGTTTTACGCTATACAGGTAAGCTTACACAGAAAGAGCAGTACGAAAAAATTGTTATTAAAGTAGGCGAAACAGGTGAAATAGTACGTTTAAAAGACGTTGCTGATATTGAATTTGGATCATTAGATTATGATGTACTTTCTAAAGAAAACGGCAAACCATCGGCAGCAATTATTCTTAAACAAAGGCCAGGATCTAACGCTAGCGAAGTTATATCAAAAATAAAAGACAGGCTAGCATTTTTAAAATCTACCACTTTTCCACCAGGCATGGATTACACCATTAGTTACGATGTTTCAAGGTTTCTTGATGCATCTATACACGAAGTAATTAAAACATTGTTAGAGGCTTTTATACTGGTAGCCTTGGTAGTTTTTATTTTTTTGCAAGACTGGAGGTCGACTTTAATACCAGTTTTAGCCGTTCCAGTATCGCTTATTGGCACCTTTGCATTTATGCAAATGTTTGGTTTTTCAATTAATTTACTAACTCTTTTTGCATTAGTTTTAAGCATAGGTATAGTGGTTGATGATGCTATTGTTGTAGTAGAAGCCGTACACGCAAAAATGCAAGAAAAACACTTAACAGCCAAACAAGCCACCATAGAAGCAATGGATGAGATTGGTGGAGCAATTATAGCCATTTCATTGGTAATGAGTGCAGTATTTATACCTGTTGCTTTTTTAGATGGCCCTGTGGGGGTTTTTTACAGGCAGTTTTCGGTAACCATGGCTATCGCAATTGTAATTTCAGCCGTAAATGCATTAACCTTAACACCAGCTTTGTGTGCAATCATTTTAAAAGACCATAATCCGCATAAAGCGAAAAATATTTTTGATAAATTTTTTGAAAGATTTAATTATTATTACGACAAAATATCTGGGAAATACCGAAACGTTTTAAATAAAGTTGTAAATGTAAGAAGCTTTACTATAGGCATTTTGGGTTTATTTTGTGTAGGTATTTGGGGTGTTAACGGTTTTTTGCCAACTGGCTTTATACCTACCGAAGACCAAGGTACAATTTACGTAAATGTAAATGCCCCAGTTGGTGCAACTTTAGAACGTACCGAAAGCGTAATGAATGATATAGATAAAATATCTAAAACCATAAATGGTGTAGAGGGCGTATCATCCTTAGCGGGATTTAGTATGATGACTGATGGCTCGGGTGCATCGTTTGGTATGAGTACCATTAACCTTAAACCTTGGAATGAAAGAAAAAATACCGCTTCCGATATAATTTCTAATTTAGAACAAAAAACAAAACATATTAAAGACGCTCAAATTCAGTTTTTTCCGCCTCCGGCAGTACCCGGTTTTGGTAATGCAAGTGGTTTTGAGTTTCGTTTGTTAGATAAAACAGGACTAGGAGATTTGCAAAAAACCTATCAAATAACACAAAACTTTATTGCCGAAGTAAAAAAACGGAAAGAGATAAAAGATATTTTTACAAGTTTTAACCCTACATTTCCGCAATATTTATTGAAAATAGACCCTGAAATAGCAGCACAAAAAGGCATAACTGCCGATAATGCATTAAGTAACCTACAAACATTAATGGGTAGTTACTATGCTACCAATTTTATACGTTTTGGCCAAATGTATAAGGTAATGTTGCAAGCCGACCCCAAATTTAGAACCCAGCCCGAAGATATTTTAAAACTACGGGTTAAAAATAAAGTAGGGCAGATGGTTCCCTACTCTCTTTTTGCAAAAATTGAGCGTGTTTACGGGCCCGAGCAATTAACACGCTACAATATGTACCTATCGGCAATGCTTAATGGCGAAGCAGCAAAGGGTTACAGTAGTGGCGATGCCATTAATGCAATAGAAGAGGTAGCTAAAAAAACTCTGCCTAAGGGGTATTTGTACGAATGGTCGGGTATGACGCGTGAAGAAATTATATCTGGTAATCAAATTGTATACATTTTTGCTATTTGTTTGTTATTTGTTTACCTATTACTTGCTGCACAGTACGAAAGCTTTTTACTACCCTTACCTGTGTTACTTTCGTTACCTATTGGTATTTTTGGCTCGTTATTTTTACTTTTAATTTTAGGATTAGAAAACAACATTTACGCCCAAGTAGCAATGGTAATGCTTATAGGCCTGTTAGGCAAAAATGCCATCCTAATAGTAGAGTTTTCTATTTTAAAACAAAAAGAAGGTTTAAGTATAATTGATGCTGCAATTGAGGGTGCCGTTGCCCGTTTACGTCCTATTTTAATGACCTCTTTTGCGTTTATTGCTGGTTTAATTCCCTTAATTTTATCGACTGGTGCTGGCGCAATAGGTAGCAAAACAATTGGTACAGCTGCCGCAGGCGGTATGCTATTGGGTACCGTTATTGGTGTTGTTATTATACCTGGCCTGTATGTTATTTTTGCTAATTTAAGTAAGAAAAAAATATCCAAACCCATTAAAACCGAGAAATAAAATGTTTAAATTAAGATATATAATTTGGGGGTTAATTGCTGTTTTTTTAACGAGTTGCAATACAACCAAATCAACTAACAATAACACAAATATTACTAGCAAGCTACCAAGTGCTTATTCACTTAATTCCGATACTATAAAAATTGAAATCCTTAATTGGAAAAAATTATTTTTTGATGCCAAGCTTACTCAGCTTATAGATACCGCTTTAGTTAAAAATTTTGATTTAAATATTGCCTTACAAAAAATAGAAATAAGCAGAACTAACCTAAACTTTAGTAAAAGTTTTTTATTGCCAGAAGTTACCATAGGTGCGGGTGCTAGCCTACGCAAATTTGGCAATTACACAATGGATGGGGTAGGGAATTTTGATACAAACTTATCGCAAAACATAACGCCACAACAACAAATACCTAACCCTTTGCCCGATTATGGCTTTGGCTTTCAAACCAGTTGGGAAGCCGATGTTTGGGGTAAACTTAAAAATAGAAAAAAGGCAGCATTAGCTAGATTTACAGCCTCTAACTATGGTAAAAATTATATTATAACCAATTTAGTGGCCGAAATTGCCAGTGTATACTTTCAACTTTTAGCCTTAGATACTGAGCTAAATATATTACGAGAAAATATTGTGTTACAACAAGAAGCACTAGATGTTGTTAAAATTAAAAAAGAAGTAGGTAAAGCAAATTCATTAGCAGTAGAATTGCTTGGGGCTCAAATATTTAACTCAAAGGCTATAAAAACCGAAGTAGCCCAACAAATTATAGAAACGCAAAGTAAATTAACTTTTTTATGTGGAAAATACCCCGATGTTATAGAAAGAGATACCAGTTTTACTAATCAAAATTTCGATAATTTTATTATTATTGGTATACCCTCACAATTAATAAACAACCGGCCAGATATTAAACAGGCCGAATTTGAACTAATTGCCAGCAATGCAAATATATTAGCCGCAAAAGCTGCCTTTTACCCAAGCTTTAATATTAACGCAAATGTGGGTTTGCAAGCATTTAACACTCAATTTTTGTTGCAAGCACCAGCATCAATAGCTTATGGGCTTTTAGGGAATTTTTCGGCCCCGTTATTAAATCGCCGTAAAATAAAAGCAGATTTATTAGCAGCCAATGCCGAACAAAAGTTAGCTTACATTAATTACGAAAAGCTCATTTTTAACAGTTTTACCGAAGTTTATAATGCTATAAACAGCGTTAAAAATACGAAAGAAATTTACAGCTTAAAAAAACAAGAGGTTGAATTACTTAAAAGAGCAATTTCCACCTCCTCCGAACTTTTTAATGTGGGTAAAGCTGGTTATTTAGAAGTTTTTTTATCGCAGCAAACTGCATTAAAATCGCAAATAGAACTTCTAAACCATAAAAAACAACAGAATATTGCAGTAGTTAATTTGTATAAGGCATTAGGTGGTGGTTGGCAGTAAAATATTACTCAATTTTTGAGGCTGTAAAATAAACTCTGTCAAAATTTAAATTTTCCAGCTCCGCTTATAAAGTTCGACTATCGTATTTGCACTCTGATTAATCTGGTTGGTAATGATGACGATTGTTCGGTTGTTTTCGGCTATGTAAATATCTACTCTGCGTAAATCTAAATCTTATAACCCTGCTTTTTATGCTGCGGTGGTATTACCACGACTGATTTAGTGTTTGATAATTGCAATAGAAGTTTTATCTGTTATTTCTTTTCACTTACCGTTTTGTATTTAATCTGAGTTCGATTATTAAACTATAGTATAATTTGCTGTAAATCAATGTTATTTACGATTTTAGTGCGTTAACGATGGTAGCGGCCCGCCTGCCGGCAGGCAGCGGACGGCGTGTTACCTTGCCTACAGGCAGGCAGGAAACGCCCTAATCATTACAAAAACAGTAATTATTAATTGAACACAGGTTATTTAGTATTGTTTTTTAAACTGGAAACGAATAAGTTATTATCGGGTATTCTTTGTATAAAAAGCTTGAAATTAAAATCATCTCTATCCTTTTCCACGATGGTACGCTGCTTCGTACCTAAAATTATTTGCTACGGGGTGGTCGCTTACGCTGGCTTCGGTTATACATACCATCTTTGTAAGCATTGTACTCTCGTATATACCCACGTATGCTTTGATACTTCCTTTATCTGACCAAAATTTTGCCCAGTTAAATAGGTTTAAGCACATGCTTATTGTGGTGGCATTGATAAGTTTAATGTTACAATTTACTATCGCTGTAATTGCTTTATAGTAGGGTGTAATAGTTTTTGTAATGTTTTAGCAATTCTAGATAGAGAAGTCATAATCTTTTTTTAAGATTTGCAACCCAAAATCAGGTTTTACGAGTCCTTATTATTTTTTTGGATACCTATGATTTACAATCTAAATTGTTTCCTTAAGCTTTTGGTATTGCTTATTGCTATATTTGGGTAAAGTATAATTTGTTTGGCTTTTCTTGGCAATATTTAATCCCCGATATGTTTTCTAAAGATGAACAACAAAGATTATTAATGATAAAAGTATTTAGTATTACTTGTTGCAAATATTTTTTTGTATTCCTATAAACATAACGAAAAATAAATCAATGATATATCCATTTAAAGAATATAAAATATATAATAATTAAATTATTTAATTTATATATTATTGTAAAATAAAAAAAACAGCACATTAAATTTTATTAAAATAAATTATTTATGAAAAGAAATCATTTAAAAAGGGTTATCTCAAAATACATTTTTACTTTATTAGCCATATTTTTAACATCGGCTATTTTTGCACAAACTAAAACTTGCTATTTTATAGGAAATAGTGTATCAGATGGGATTAACTTAATTGGTGTTAAAGAGATGGCGTCTCTATCTGGTAAAACATTAAATTTTGGCAGAAATATAATACCAGGAGCACCTTTAGATTGGTTATTTGATCATCCTACAGATGGCTTTAGTGAAGAACCCTACGGTTTATATCCAAATGCTTTATTTAATTACGATTTTGACGCTGTATCATTTCAACCTTTCGATAGAAGAGAAGATGAAGATTTACCTTCAATTCAAAAATTTATTGCACTAGCTGGAAATCGTAAAACAAATTGCCAATATTACATATATGGCAGATGGCCACGGATGCCTAATAATTTAGACAGCCCCGAAAATTCATTGCTAACTGCCGATTTATGGAGCAACATTTGGCAAGCCACCTATACTGGTCCTGGTTTTTGGGATGGTACCGAAGAAAGTCGAGGCTACTTTGAAAAGCTCACACGTTCTGTTCGATCGAATATATCAGGTATTAAGAAAACATATATAGTTCCGGTAGGAGAAGTAATGTACCAGTTAAACCTTAAAATGAAGGCTGGTAAAGTTGAAGGTTACAATAAAATTTGGAATGTTTATGAGGATGGGATTCACCTTACAACTGCCGGATCGTTAATATCAGCAACAACATATTATGCCGTAATTTATGGAGCCGACCCACGAGGAATAGCTTTACCATCATTATTTGGTACATTAAGTAGCGCATATATTACAGCAGTACAACAAACCGTTTGGGAAGTATTAAATGATTATAAAGATACCGATGGGACAACATGGAGCGGTATTTCTGCGGAAAACATTGCTGTTTCAAGTGTTTCATTTTCTTCAACAACAAGTACTATAGTTGCAGGTAACTCGGTAACAGTAATAGCAACAATTATTCCATTAAATGCAAGTAATAAAACAATAATCTATAAATCTAGCAATTCTGAAATAGCTATTGTTAACTCAGCAGGAGTAGTTACAGGTGTGGCAGCAGGAAACACAACCATTACAGCTACAACTGCTGATGGAAGCAAACTAGCCACAGCCACCATTATAGTTACCCCAAATGCTGGAAACGTAGCTGTTACAGGCGTATCAATACCATTATCAATAGGTTTAGTTAATCCAGGCACTACTTTACAGCTAACAGGAACCATTGCTCCAGTTAATGCTACAAATAAAACAATCAATTGGTCTAGTTCTAATACTGCATTAGCAACAGTAAGTACATCTGGTTTGGTAACAGGGCTTGTTGCAGGAAGCGTAATTATTACCGCTAGTACAGCTGACGGGGGCAAAAAAGCTACTACAACATTAAAGGTAAATGCAGCACCTACTGCTGTTATTTCAAGTAGTACACTTACTGGACCAGCACCCCTAACTGTTAATTTGGGTTCAACAGGATCTAGCGACCCTGATGCTGGCGACTATATTTTAGGCTATACTTGGGATTTTGGGGATGGATCAGCTGTATCAAATTCAAATGCTCCTAGCCACACCTTTGCATCGGCTGGCACTTTTACTGTAAGCCTAAAAGTTACAGACAATAATAATTTATATAGTAGTATTGTAACTAAATCTATTACAGTTACTGGTACACCAAATACAGATTTTGGTAACTTAATTGACCCTAATGCAACACCCAAAACCATTGCATTATGGAACTTTTTAAAAGCACAATATGGTAATAAAATGTTATCGGCGGGTTGGGCAGAAAATAATACAGCCGAAATGGTAGAATGTTCTGGAAAATACCCAGCTATATTTGGTCAAGATATGACAAGTTGGGTTGATGAACGAGGAACACAATGGCAAAATAACTGGACTGACGCAATTAACGAACTGAAAACCGCTCAACTAAGAGGACAAATACTAACAGTTAACTGGCATTGGGGAATGGTTTCAAGCAAAATTAATGGAGCATATACTGCTGATGCTTGGGGTACCCCAAGCGTTGGAGATGGGCCAAAACTACGTATGACAATTCAGCAATGGAATGATATTGTTACACCAGGTACTAATCTTTACAATGCAATGATAGAAGATTTAGATTACCATATAAATGGTTTTCTAAAAAAACTTGTAGATGCAAATGGGGTTCCAATACCTATTTTATTTCGCCCACTTCATGAAATTGATGGAGGTTGGTTTTGGTGGACAAACGGAAATGACCCCTCAAAAACTGCTCAATTATTTAAAATTTTTAAAGAGAGAGTTACTAATTATCATAATATGCATAATTTAATATGGATATTTAACTCGGCAGTATTAAACACAAACGGAAGTTGGCCGCCATACGATGCTTCGGAATATCCTGCAAGGCAAGCTTTTTACCCTGGTGATAATTATTGTGATTTAATTGGTATTGATTTGTATGATTTTGACCCAGTAAATAGATCTTCCTATGTAAATTCGGGCAAAACATTTAGGGATGCTTGGAATGTTATGAAAGGTATTAGCCCTAACAAAATGATTGCATTATGCGAAAGCGAATCACTTCCGGATGTAGAAAAAGCATTTAATGACCCTACCCATGCTCCTTGGCTATATGCTTTACCTTGGTTTGGAAAAAGCTACTATGATGGTACAACAGAAACAACTGTTAATAGCTGTACGTTTAATAGTACTCAAATGGCTAACTCGCGAATGATTAATGCCACTACAGTGTTACCTATTAACTTATCGCTTTTTGAAGCAAAAGCTTCGGGTAACAAGGCTGTAATAAAATGGGTAACAGCAACAGAAACACAAAATAGTAGATTTGAAATTTTAAAATCTACTGATGGCGTTTCATTTTCGTTATTAAAAATCGAAGTATCTAAAGGAAATGGTGCTACTTATATGATTTACGACACAGAACCAGTTAACGGCATTAATTATTACAGATTAATGCAGTACGATTTAAGTGGCAAGCAAAGCAACTTAGGTACAAAACACGTTTCTTTTAATATGGACAATCAAGAAGTTTCAGTTTATCCAAACCCAAGCTTAGGCGAATTAAATATTAAATTACCTAAGTTAGATGACAAAGAATTAAAAGTTGAAATTTACAATTTAAGTGGTAAATTAATATACCAAAAAGTTGTACAAATAAATAACCGAAATAGTTTATATAAGTTAAAACTTATTAATAAACCAGAAACAGGAAATTATTTGTTAAAACTTTCTGGAACTTCTTTAAACAAAAGTTTTGTAATTACTTTTCATTAAAATAAATTCTTCTAAAAAATTTAAGGCTACCTAAAAAGGTAGCCTATTTATTTGCAATTGGCTGTACCAGAAATATAATAATAAAAATTTATCGGGCAGCCAATTGCAAACTACGGCGTTATTTAAATTAAAAAAATAAAATTCTTGAACATTGAAGCTATAAAGAGTTTAGAAATTTAATTTATAATAAATATTTTTTTTCTAACAGTAAATTGGAGTGTAACGGCTACGCAATTAAGTATTATTTTGGAGATAGGTTTACACTGAAACTTGAATAAGTTGAGGTAAATTTTTTATTACTTTCGAGTCAAGAGAAATTAATTAGATATGATAAGGAAAACCTAATTTAATTTACACTTGCTTTGAAAGTAATTTTATTAATTCGAAAATGTTTGAGCTACAGATCCAATTTTCCACATCCAAGCAATCCATATAATTGCCGCCAATACAATTGTAAGCTCCCTCAAAATTGGTACGTTTTAAAAGTAGACAATATTAAAATTTTGAGTTACGTTATATAGCTCATTTTGTTTTGCATCATTGCCTATCAATAAGGTAGTTTCTTTGCTGCAATCAAAATAATGGTCGGCAGGTGTTTTTGTGAAAAACTATTTATCGAAACTACGAATTGCTCTTCGGTAAAAAAATAGATAGTTCTTTATTAGCCATCAATCACAGAATGTTGCTGAACACAACCTTTAAAAACATAATAAAATTCGATGCAAATTTGCCCTTGCTTTAACACAATTTTACCTATTAAAAGTTTTTAGTTTACACATTTTCGGTAATTGCATTTTGCTGTTCGGCAGTAAGGCGAATATTTTCAGAAAAGTGATGCATATATTTTTGTTTTTAACTCTCAAAAATATAATAAATCTTAAAAAAACTTATTTTAATTTATATCACAAAAAAAATCAATTGTTGCTCTTTTTATACTCAAACAATTTATTTAAATCAAAAAAAAATCTGGGCAATCGAAAATCTTAACTTAAGTTAACCTTTTTCTAAATTTAATCATACAATTTTGATGTGTTTTAAAACGAACAAAAAATATTTATCAAAAAATAAATAAACATGTAGCGTTATCAAAATGAATCTCGTTTATACAAATTAAAACACGATTTAATTAAATTTTAAAAACAAAAATTATGAAAACAATGAACGTATTAAAAACAATGCTTTGCATTTTAGTTTTAGGGCTTACCATATCATGCAGTAAAGATAAAGATGCGCCCATACCTGCCGATAGTAGAAATGTTAAGTACGAAATTACAGGAAACGCCACAGGAACATTTGATGCTACGTATATAACAGGTTCTGGCACTGGGGCAAACGCTGTACCAACTGCTTTACCTTGGTCTAAAGAAGTAGTTATTCAAGCTGGTATTATCAGTATAGGATTAAGTTCGGCAGTAATTGGAGCAACGCCAGGCAAAACAATTACCGCAAAAATTTATGTTGGGGGTGTTGTAAAAAAAGAGCAATCGGCTACTGTGGAAGCTAATGGTACAGCTATTATTGCTGGGCTGGCTTACATGCTTAAATAAAGACGATTTAAATAATAAATTTAGAAAAAGTAAAAATGAAGAAAATTTTAATTTTAACAGCTGTATGTTTTATTACAGTGGTAACAATGGCTCAAAACCCGCTTAAAAAGGGAGAAATACAATTAAATGCTGGCATTGGGCTTGGCTCGTTTGGTACCCCTGTTTATGTAGGTTTAGAGTATGGCATTAACAAAGATATTTCGCTAGCTGGTGATGTATCGTACCAATCTAAAGATTATGGTTATGCCAAACAAACTGCCATTGGTGTATCAATAAAAGGAAATTATCATTTTAACAGGATACTTAATATTGATAAAAAATGGGACTTTTATGCAGGCGCTGGTTTAAATTATTATAATTTTAACAATAAATTTAGTGGCAGCAATACCAACTATAGTTTTGATTTAAATTCTGGGGTAGGTTTTGATGCACAAGTAGGTGGAAGGTACTTTTTCTCCGATAATTTTGGTGTAAACTTAGAATTTGGCGGAGGAAGTTATTTAAGCGGAGCAAGATTGGGAATAACCTATAAGTTTTAAGCGAAACCCCCTTATAGTCTTAAATTATTTAAGGTTATAGGGGTTTTATTGAAACTTTAATATTTGGATACAAATCATCCTATGAATTTTTATGATATTAACTTATCTACAAAACATTAGCTTAATAGGTTGGATTTTCTGTTTTTTCTTAATATTTTCAATAAATATTTTTTGCTGCTGTAAACTTCTAGAACACGAAAATCAATAGAAATTAGTTTATTTTTTGTAAAATCTTAAACTACTATTTCGTTTAAAATTTATTTTAAAAATTTCAACATAAGTTGTAGCGTTTTTACTCATTTACTCGTTTTCAGTTAAAATTTAATAGCAATTAACCAACTGATTATTTTATAATAAAAATTAAGATGAAAACTTTAACCAATTTAAAAACAGTAGCTAAACCTACTTTTCTG
>JAYULE010000106.1:0-12163 GCA_043763845.1 Sphingobacteriales bacterium | reverse complement strand
GAATTTGATGTTGAAATTATCTTCTCTACTATTAATCTACTTTTTGTTTTCTTTATTGCTTTTTCTACCTGCATTGCAAAAGAGCGGTTATTTCCTATCGATATCACCTTTTTAAGAATCCAAGGTCGATGTTTTGAAGTATAAGTTGTTCGTTCACTGGTGTTATGTTCCAACAATCGCCTTTCTGTATCTTCCGAATAACCTGTATAATATTTATCTGAAGAGATTGAATAAAGTATATATAAATAGAACATAAAAGAAAATAAAACAAAACAAGAAACCCTTCAAACAACAATTTGGAGGAATTTTGCTCCCAAGCCTGGGCTCGAAGCAGGGACTCTCTGATTAATCCCCATGGATCGGGAGTATAACCAGCTGGTCTGTATTTAAAAATCTCATAAAAAAAGCCTCACATTTCTGTGAGGCTTTTGCTCCCAAGCCTGGGCTCGAACCAGGGACCCTCTGATTAATCCCGATGGATCGGGACTCTAACCAACTGAGCTATATCAGCTAAAGAATTTGATGTTAAAATTATCTTCTCTACTATTAATCTACTTTTTGTTTTCTTTATCGCTTTTTCCACCTGCATCGCAAAAGAGCGGTTATTTCCTATTAATATTACCTTTTTAAGAATCCAAGGTCGAAGTTTTGAAGTATAGGTTGTTCGTTCACTGGTGTTATGCTCCAACAATCGCCTTTCCGTATCTTCCGAAAAACCTACATAATATTTATCTGAAGAGACTGAGTGAAGTAAATATAAATAGAACATAAAAAAATAAAACAAAAAACCCTTCAAACAAAAGATTGAAGGGTTTTTGCTCCCAAGCCTGGGCTCGAACCAGGGACCCTCTGATTAACAGTCAGATGCTCTAACCAGCTGAGCTACTTAGGAATTTTTCTGGTTGTTATTCTCCAATTAAAGCACAATTTTTAATTCATTGTGTTGTATTTGGGTTTGCAATAGTCGGGAATTAAAATTAATTATGCAATATTTGCACAAAAAAATATTAAAAAAAATTATGAGCTTACTTGTTATAGGCACTGTTGCCTTCGATGCTATTGAAACACCTTTTGGTAAAACCGACAAAATAGTGGGCGGAGCGGCCACTTATGCCAGTTTAGCGGCATCGTATTTTTGTAATACTACTAAAATAGTTGCTGTTGTTGGAAACGACTTTCTTACCCAGGATATTGATTTGTTAAAGAACCACGGCATAGATGTGGAAGGTTTGCAAATAAAAAAAGGTGAAAAATCTTTTTTTTGGAGCGGAAAATATCATAATGATATGAACAGTAGAGATACTTTAGTTACCGAATTAAATGTGTTAGCAGATTTTGATCCTATTATTCCGGCATCTTACCAAGATTGTGAGTATTTAATGTTGGGTAACCTTACCCCACAAGTACAGCAAACTGTAATTAAACGCCTTAATAAAAGGCCAAAATTAATTGTTTTAGATACCATGAATTTTTGGATGGATATTGCACTAGACGATTTATTAGAAACCATTAAAATGGTTGATGTGCTTACTATTAACGATGCCGAAGCAAGGCAACTTTCTAGCGAATATTCATTGGTAAAAGCAGCTCAAAAAATACTAACTATGGGCCCAAAATATTTGATTATTAAAAAAGGCGAACACGGTGCCTTATTGTTTTTTGAGGATAAAATTTTTGCTGCCCCTGCCCTTCCCTTAGCCGATGTTTTTGACCCTACAGGTGCAGGCGACTGCTTTGCTGGCGGTTTTATTGGGTATTTAGCGCAAGTGGGTACTATAAACTTTAACAACATGAAAAATGCCATTATTTTTGGCTCAGCATTGGCATCGCTTTGCGTAGAAAAATTTGGAATAGAAAGAATTAAAAATCTTACGCAAAAAGAAATTACTGATAGGGTACAAGAGTTTGTAAAACTAAGTAGCTTTAGTTTGCAAGATTAGGCTATAAACATCCTCTAAATTGATGCCTTCGCTTGTAGCAAAGGCATCAATTAAATTTTACAATACCACATTTACTATTCTACCTTTTACCACAATCACTTTTTTAGGTGTTTTGCCATCAAAATATTTGATTACCAAATCGCTTTGTAAAACATAAAGCTCTACATCGGCAGCTTCCATAGTTAGGGGTAAACTAATATTTGTTTTAGTTTTTCCGTTGATAGATATGGGATAATTAAAATTATCTTCCACCAAATATTGCGGGTTAAAAATTGGGTACGTTGCGGTTGAAACACTATTGGTATTCCCCAATAAAGCCCATAACTCTTCGCAAATGTGTGGTGCATAAGGCGATAGTACAATTACCATATCTTGCAAAATTCCTCTTTTATCGCATTTAAGGTCGGTAAGTTCGTTTACGGCAATCATAAAACTAGATACCGATGTGTTGAATGAAAAACGCTCTACATCATCTTCTACCTTTTTTATTATTTTGTGTAAGGCTTTTAATTCCACTTTCGTGGGATTTTGGTCGGATACCTTAAACGAAAAACTATCATCGTGAAATAGCTTCCAAAATTTTCGCAAGAATTTAAAAACGCCTTCAATGCCATTGGTGTTCCAAGGTTTACTTTGCTCTAAAGGCCCTAAAAACATCTCGTACATACGCAAAGTATCGGCACCATATCGCTCAACTAAATCATCGGGGTTTACTACGTTAAATTTAGATTTCGACATTTTTTCTACCTCGTGTCCGCAGATGTATTTGTCCTCTCCCCGGCCCTCTCCAAAGGAGAGGGTGCTGTCACCCTCCTTACCGCTTTCAAAAATAAATTTTGCGTTTGCATATTCGTCTCGGGATGTTTTAAATTTTTCTACATCTAAAAAATCGTTTTCAACAATATTAACATCAACGTGAACCGAAACAGTATTGTATTTAGCTTTCAAACCATTTGAAATATAGGTATTCAATGGTTTTCCGGATTCATCTATCAATTGGTAAACAAAGTTAGATCTGCCTTGTATCATGCCTTGGTTAATTAATTTCTTAAAAGGCTCTTCCTCGGTTACAAAACCTAAATCTTTTAAAAATTTGTTCCAAAAACGACTGTATAGCAAATGCCCTGTGGCGTGTTCGCTGCCACCAATGTACAAATCAACATCTTGCCAATAAGCTATGGCTTTTTTATCGGCGAAAGCCTGGTTATTTTGGGCATCCATATACCGGAACCAATACCAACTGCTACCCGCCCAGCCTGGCATTGTACTCAATTCGTAATCGTATTTATGTTTGTATTTCCAATCTTGGGCTCTGCCTAAAGGCGGTTCGCCACTTTGGGTGGGCAAGTATTTATCAACTTCGGGTAATAGTAAAGGCAATTCGCTTTCGTCAATTAGGTAAGGTAAATTATCTTTAAAATAAACGGGTACCGGCTCGCCCCAGTAGCGTTGTCTGCCAAAAATAGCATCCCGCATACGGTAATTAATTTTTGCTTTGCCGGCATCTAGTTTTTCTAATTCTTCTATAATTACGGGTGTTGCTTGTTGGTAGGTTAAACCATTTATTATTCCCGAGTTAATGTATTTCCCTTCTTTGGTTGGGTCGGCTTGGGTATCAATTTGTTGTGCATCTAAAATGGGTATAATGGGCAAATTAAAATGCTGGGCAAACAAATAATCGCGTTGGTCGCCACTGGGTACGGCCATTACCGCACCTGTGCCGTAACCGGCAAGTACATAATCGGCTATCCAAACGGGTACTTGCGCACCGTTAATTGGGTTGGTAACGTAGCTGCCTGTAAACGCCCCCGATACGGTTTTTACATCGGCCATACGGTCTAACTCACTTTTCTTTTTGGTTTGCGCAATGTAGGCATCAATCCTTTCTTTTTGTTCGGGTGTGGTTAGCTGTGCAACCAATTCGTGTTCGGGTGCAATGGCAAGGTAAGTTACGCCGTAAAGTGTATCAACACGGGTGGTGAAAACCTCTATTCCTCCTTGGGGATTTAACGGAAATTTTACCATTGCTCCAACGCTTTTTCCTATCCAATTTCTTTGTATTTCTTTTAGGGGCTCAGGCCAATCAATTGTGTTTAAGCCTTGCAATAAACGTTCGGCGTAAGCTGTTATGCGCATACTCCACTGCATCATTTTCTTTTGTTCAACTGGGTGGCCGCCACGTTCGCTAAAGCCTTCTTTTATTTCGTCGTTTGCTAAAACTGTTCCTAAAGCAGGGCACCAATTAACGGTACTTTCTTTCAAAAAAGTAAGCCTGTATTTAAGCAATTCGGCTTCTTTTTCAAGATGGTTCATTGTGCTCCAATCGCTGGGTTGCAGGTTTTGCACATCCTCATCGCATACAGCTTTAATTTCACGGGTGCCTACGGTTTCTAGTTTTAAAACTAGGGTGCTAATGGGCTCGGCCTTATCGCTTTCGAGGTTGTACCACGAGTTGAATATTTGCATAAAAATCCACTGAGTCCATTTGTAGTAATCGGCCGAGCTGGTGCGCACTTCTCTGCTCCAATCAAAAGAAAAACCTAAATTATCAAGTTGTTGGCGGTAGCGGGCAATATTTGCTTCGGTAGTTATGGCTGGGTGCTGCCCAGTTTGTATGGCATATTGCTCGGCAGGTAAACCAAACGAATCGTAACCCATTGGGTGCAATACATTAAAGCCTTTAATACGCTTGTATCTTGCAAAAATATCGGAAGCAATATAACCTAGTGGGTGCCCAACGTGTAAACCCGCACCCGATGGGTATGGGAACATATCTAACACATAATATTTAGGTTTGGTGGTATCGGTAGCTACTTTAAAGGTTTGGTTTGTAGCCCAATATTGTTGCCACTTTTGCTCTATGTTTTTAAATTGATAATCCATTTTAGTTTTTATTGTAATGCGAAAATAGGGTAAAAATTGGGGAATAGAAAGTGGTGTGAAGCATTGCGTTAAACTCTGCACTTTCGATAAATTTAGATTTTGATGATTGCCAAAAATATACCAATTAATATATAATCAAAAAGCAGCGTTATTTTTTAACGCTGCTTTTTGCAAAATTTAATATAAAAAAATATTAACTGCTTTGAGTTGCAACAATAGTTTTTTCTCTACCTTGTATAATTGCAAAATATAACACTACTACAAAACAAATTGCAGGTATTAAATATGAGTGTTGTATGTTGGTAGCATCGGATAGTTTACCCATAACTAACGGGAAAAGCGCACCACCTACAATTGCCATTACTAAGTATGAAGATGCTTTTTTGGTGTTTTGACCTAAGCCTTTTATTGCTAACGAAAATATGGTTGGGTACATAATAGACATAAAAAACTCTACACCAATTAATGCATAAATAGAAACTTTACCTCCTAAAAATACTATTACCAATATTAACAAAATATTTATAATACTGTATAAACTTAATAATATTGCCGGTTTTACATATTGCATAACAAATGTACCTACATAACGGCCAAGCATAAATCCTAACAATAAAAATCCTAAATAATTTGTTGCCTCGGCTTCGTTTACACCGGCAGCAAACTCGCAATAGCGGATAAAAAAACTTGATACACAAACCTGTCCTCCTACATAAAAAAACTGTGCTAAAATACCTATTAACAAATTTTTATGCTCGAAAAGCTTAAAACTACTTTTTTCTGTTGTACCTACTTCAAGTTCTTTCTTCTCGGCAGGGAAATGTGTGAATGCAAAAACCACTGCAACTAATACCAATATAATACCAATAATTAAGTAAGGCATTTGCACACTTTTTGCTTCATTTGTTAATAATTGGTTAGCAGCTTCGGGTGTTAATGCGGCTAAGGTTGCGTCCGATATTTCTTTCCCACTTAAAATAATTTTGCTTAAAAAAAATGCCGCAAAAAAGGCTCCTAAGCCATTAAAAGCTTGTGCAAAGTTTAGGCGTTGAGGTGCGGTTTCGGCTGGGCCTAAAATTGTCATGTACGGGTTTGCTGCAGTTTCTAAAAAAGTCATTCCGCTGGCTACAATAAAAAGTGCTGTTAAAAAGAAAGGGAAGGTACGTAATTGGGCAGCAGGGTAAAATAAAAAAGTACCTACTGCGGCTATTAATAGGCCAATAATAATGGCTTTTTTATAGCCCAATTTTTCCATTACAATACCTGCTGGTATGGCTATTATAAAATACGCTATCCAATAAGCCGAATCAATAAAAGCGGATTGGAAATCGGTTAAACGACAAGCTTTTTTTAGATGGGGAATTAATGTAGGAATTAAATTTGAAGTTAGTGCCCATAAAAAAAACAGGCTGGTAACTAAAATTAATGGCACTAAGGTTTTGTTTTTATACATTTAAGGTTTGTTAAGATTTACAAATGTTTATATTACAAGCCATAAGCTTATAATTTTAGTTTTAATAATTGGTTTTGCTATTAAACAATTTGGCTAAAGTAATAAAATGAATGATTTTTTAAAACGAGTATTATTGTTTTTTCTAATAATTTAAAATTACTGAGTAGGGGGTAAGCAATAG
Source organism: Sphingobacteriales bacterium (assembly GCA_043763845.1). Classification (GTDB taxonomy): domain Bacteria; phylum Bacteroidota; class Bacteroidia; order Sphingobacteriales; family Sphingobacteriaceae; genus Pseudopedobacter. The sequence continues at coordinate 5,706 of JAYULE010000106.1, read as the reverse complement.
TATAAAGAGATTGATGGTATAAAAAGGTATTGGCCTAATTAGTTGGCTAATAAATCTTACAAAAATGCTGCGAAATTAATTAACTATTTGCAGTGCAAAGGTTAAATAATAATTGATTTTCGCCAGAAAAGCCTTTCAAATATTGGGTATTTAACTCAACAATTTCGCAATAGCAGTATCAACTTTCTCGAAATTAAATTGTACAACAACATTATCCATCATTTTTTGCACTTCGGGTAAGTTTAAGTTACCTATGCTACCTTCGTGTGTGTGGTTTAACTCGTATTTGCCTGTAAACTCGCCAGCTTCAATAGCTAAACCCACTTGCTTATAGGCCTCCCTAAAAGGCACACCAGCTAAAACTTGTTTATTAACTTCTTCTACACTAAAAAGATATTGGTATTTAGGGTCGTCTAGTATATTGTTTTTAATTTTAATGTTGCGTAACATCAATTTTGCCATATCTAAACAGCTTAAAATAGTATTAAAAGCAGGGAAAAGCGTTTCTTTTAATAGTTGCATTTCGCGGTGGTAGCCCGATGGTAAATTGGTAGTTAACATGGCAATTTGGTTGGGCAATGCTTGTAATTGATTGGTACGGCCACGCATAATTTCCCAAACATCGGGGTTTTTTTTGTGCGGCATAATGCTAGAGCCTGTGGTTAACTCATCGGGAAATGCTATAAAACCAAAATTTTGGTTCATAAATAAACAAGCATCCATTGCCATTTTATTAAGGGTGGCCGCTATGGCGGATATGGCTTGTGCTACAATGCGTTCGGTTTTGCCACGCCCCATTTGCGCATAAACTACGTTGTAATTTAAGCTGTTAAAACCTAACAAATCGGTAGTTAGTTGGCGGTTCAATGGGAATGATGAGCCATAACCTGCAGCCGAGCCTAAGGGGTTTTTATTGCTAATTTTGTAGGCAGCAAGCATCAATTCCAAATCGTCAACCAAGCTCTCGGCGTAAGCCCCAAACCATAACCCAAACGATGAAGGCATAGCAATTTGCAAATGTGTGTAACCTGGCAATAGTTTTTCTTTATGCTCTTCGGCAAGGTAGGTTAATAAATCAAAAAGCTCGGTGCTTGATGCCACAATTTCTTTAATAACCGTACGCATGTACAGTTTTAAGTCAACCAAAACTTGATCGTTTCTGGACCGGCCGCTGTGTATTTTTTTACCAGCATTGCCAATGCGTTGGGTAAGTAACAATTCTATTTGCGAGTGTACATCTTCTACATTGGGTTCAATAATAAAACTTCCGTTTTCTATTTCTTTATAAATGTTTTTGAGTTCTTTTTGTATGGCGGCCAAATCATCAGCGTTAAGCAAACCAATACTATGTAGCATTTGGGTATGTGCTAACGAGCCTAAAACATCGGCAGTTGCCAATTGCATATCCATTTCTCTATCGAGGCCTACTGTAAAAGTTTCTACCAGGTTATTAGTAGCAATATTTTTTTGCCAAAGTTTCATTGTATTAGTTAACTGTGAGCCATTTTTATTTTGTAGCTGCAATTTTTTGAATTAAAAAGGCAAACTTAAACAAATTGTGTTGGTTTAATAATCTTGTATTTTTATACCTAGGGCTAACGCTTTTAAAAATTAAACTCTTTTTTTTTAACATATTTATCACTCAGAGCTAAGCCTAGAATCTATTACCACGTTTTTGAGATTCTTGAATGGTTCTCAGCAAAGCGTGTAATTTCATTACCACGTTTTTGAGACTCTTCACTGCGTTCAGAGTGACAAAACTCCCTGTTATTTAGGGGGAAGGGTGAAATCTAAATATTACTTTTCTCAGCTCCGCACTTTTATTTATAATATAAAAATCAAATACACTCCATTCAACTTTTATAAAAACCATCTTAAAAATCTTCAAAAAAAACAGCTATTGAAAAGGCAGTTGGTTTTTTATAAAAATTTCACAATTATTTTCCAACACCAAACTTACTATCGTAAGCTGCTAATTTACTAGTTAAAGTTTTATTTAATTCGGGCTGGTTGTATTGTTTGCTAAACTTCACAAATTCGCTTATTACAAATAAACCCAATTGTATTTGGCGGGTATTTAAGTTTTCTTTGTTCTTATTAATCAGGTATTGATAGTTTAAATCTTCATCAATAAGGCCAACGGTTTGGTTTAGCAAATCGGTTGCCTTTTTGTTCATACCCAATTGGTACATTATGTGTATAAGTTCATATTTACTTAATGCAAAATGCGAATCGTAGGTGGTGGTAATTGGCAAAACTTCAAAGCAATAATTTACCACTTTTTTAGCTTCAGTTAGTTTACCTTCATTAATCAAATTTTTAGCTAATTCGGTAAATTTACCCACCGATAGGTAAACCATTTTAGATGATTCTGGATCTAAATAAGGTGCATTTTTAAGATTGCCCCAAACAAAATTATTCATTATGTTTTGATACATTATATCGGTGTTTACCACTTCGGTTTTACCCAAGGGAGATTCTTCCTTTAATTCGTTTCTGGTTTTAGGAATCAAGCGTAAAGCAAAGCCTTCATTAAACAAATAATTATCTAAACCCATAAAATTACTGCTAGGTACAGTAAATGCAAAATAAATTGGGCGTTTCCAATTATTATGCAACAAGATATCTAAAAATGCAATTTGGCCTTTACTTACATAATTACCACTAATTGTCCATTCTAAATTTTTAACTGCGTATTTTAAATCTTGTTTTGAAATTGTTTTACTAGCTAATAATTGGCTACTATCAACCGCGAGTGTAAGATTTTTTGTAGGTAAAAAATTATCTTTTTTGCCACTTTGGTATTCAATTTTAGCATCTGGGTTGTCTGAAGTTATAAACTCAAAAACATCTTTTAATTTTTGTGGCCCCTTTAAGTTATAATCTTGGTAAAAAACAACATCGTGAACACCTGATACGTATTGCGAAGGTTGCATAGTTAAAGGTAAAGGTGACGAAGAGTTAAAAGGCCTTCTTAACTGGTTTATGTACCAATCGGTATCAAACAAACTTAGGTTAACAATGCGAACATCGGGTCTAAAGTTTTCTACCTCTTGTACGTACCAAAGGGGGTAGGTATCGTTATCGCCGTAGGTAAATAAAATAGCGTTTGGCGCACAACTGTTTAAGTAATTTTTTGCCAAATCTCGGGCAGTAGTTTTTTGAGACCTATCGTGATCATCCCACTCTTGGCTTGCCATTAAAATTGGTCCAGCCAATAAACAAATGGTGGTTGCTAAAATTCCCGTTACTTTAGGACTTAAAAATTTCCTCAACAAATCGTTCAAGGCAAAAACCCCAAAGCCTATCCAAATTGTAAAGGCATAAAAGCTTCCGGCGTAAGCATAATCACGTTCGCGAGGTTGCGACGGAGTTTGATTTAAATACAATACTATGGCTAAACCTGTAAAAAAGAAAAGTAGAGCTACAATTCCTGCATCTTTTTGTCTTTTGCTAAAATGATACCAAGCACCAAATAAGCCTAAAATTAATGGTAAAAAGTATAACCTATTGTATGCTTTGTTTTTTGTTATATTTTGCGGAAGGTTATTTTGGTCGCCAATTCGCAATGCATCTAAAGGTTTAATTCCGCTAATCCAGTTTCCCGAAATATAATCGCCAATGCCTTGGTCGTCGTTTTGCCTGCCAGCAAAATTCCACATAAAATAGCGCATGTACATATAACCCACTTGGTAGGTTCCAAAAAAGCCTAAGTTGGTGCTAAATGTTGGGCTATCTTCGGGCCCCATTGCCATCCAATCTCGGTAAACGGCAATGTGGTTAGGGTCGTCGCTAAACATACGTGGCATTAACGTATTTCTATCGTATTTGTACGATAGTTTTTTACCGGTAATTTCGTATTTAGTTTCCCCTTTGCGGTAAGTGTTATCTCCTTCTTCGCTATCAATTGCTTTAGAATCAAAGTATTGGCCGTACATTAATGGCCTGTCGCCATATTGCTCGCGGTTTAAATAACCTAAAAAAGCAAAGGCATTATCGGGCTGACTGTTGTTTAACGTTGGGTTTGCTTTTGCCCGCACCACTATCATAGCATAAGAACTGTAACCAAATAATATAAAAACAACCGATAATAAAGCTAAATTTAAAATTGGCTTGTTGTTTTTTATCGAATAAAAAATACCCCAAACCAATCCTGAAATAACTAATATAGCAAAAAATAAAACTCCTGTGCCAAAGCCTAAACCAAAGCTATTTACAAATAGTAAATCGAAATTGGCAGCAAATTTTATTAAATATTGTATAATGCCGTACTGTACAAATCCTAAAATAAATATACCTGCAAAAAGTGCAATAATAGTACCGCCCGTGGTTACTTTACTTGCTCGTCTAAAATAATATAAGACAGCAATTGCGGGTATTGCCAACAAGTTTAATAAGTGAATACCTATTGATAGCCCCATAACATAGGCTATAATTAACAGCCATTTATCGGCATGAGGTTCATTCGCATGGGCATCCCATTTTAAAATTGCCCAAAAAACTATTGCTGTAAACAACGATGACATGGCGTAAACCTCAGCTTCGACTGCCGAAAACCAAAACGTATCGGAAAAAGCGTAAGCTAATGCGCCTACCAAGCCGGCACCTATAATTAAAACTATTTGGTTGGTATTTAGAGCCTCTTTTTGGTTGCTATAAAATTTACGACCAAGGGCGGTTATAGTCCAAAATAAAAATAAAATAGTGGCTGCGCTACATAAAGCGGAGCTTACATTCATCCAATAGGCTACTTTGGTAGGATTTTGTGCAAACAAACTAAACAATTTACCTATCATTAAAAATAAAGGCGCACCAGGTTGGTGTACTACTTGCAGTTTATAAGCTGCCGATATAAATTCGCCACAATCCCAATAACTGGTGGAGGGCTCGAGGGTGAGTATGTATGTAATGGCTGCAATTGTAAAAGCTAACCAACCAGCTATATTATTAATTTTATTATATGTCATTTTGTTTTTTGTGGGATATAATTGGTGCCGAAAATAAGTATTTGATTTGAATTTAGAATGAGATTAACATTTATTTAACTTTGGCTTTTTTTGATTGGATTAGTTTTAGAGGAAATTGTTTGGTGAGGGATGTTATATTTATGAAGAAGTATAAAGAACTGTTTGTTTTTGTAGATTTAAAAAATAAAAAAAACTATGCATTCTAATTTTTTATATTTGATTAATTTAAACTCTTGCTTAAATTTAACTTTTAGCACTATCGTTAATTTAAAAATACTTAAAATATGGAAACAAAATCTATCGACTTATTAACTTTAAAACTAAAAAATGCACCTCAAAGTATTTTAGAACGTGTTATTGGTTATGTTGATGCGCTTGTAGAACCCGCCATAAATACCCCTCCTTATTATTTAAATATCGATCAACAAAAATTATTAGACAGTCAGCTCAACTCCGAAAAAAGTGCTTATTTAGATGCCGAAACGCTATATTTTGACTTGAAAAACAAGTATGAAATATAAGATTATTGTTTCGCAAATGGCTGTTAAAAACATTGAAAACGCTGTGGAATATTACATTAACCAAGCGGGCAAAAAAGTAGCTTCTCAATTTTTAAAAGACTACCAAAAAACGTATAAAGCTTTACAAATAAATCCATTTTACCAGTTTCACGACTTACATTCAAGTAATAAATGCAACGGCATTTAAATAAACGAGGGGTGTCTTTTTGTCCCTAGGG
>JAYULE010000105.1:0-12242 GCA_043763845.1 Sphingobacteriales bacterium | reverse complement strand
TAAATTTTATGACTGGAACTAAAGCTAAACGTTTGTGGAAATTTCAGATTTTTGGGTTTTCTAGAAAAATTTAGGGGTTTCCGTTCTGACACTATGTACCCTATAGCACAAATGGAATTTGCCAAACAAGAAAATTATTTAGAAACTAAAAGTAATTTAGAAGACCGATTAATTTTTGGTAGCTATCCCGAGTTGTTAAGTTTAAACAACCAAAACGAGAAAATAAGTTACCTTAAAGAGATAGTAAACAACCATTTATTAAGAGATATTTTAGCCTTTGAAGGGATAAAAAAACGAGATAAAATTATTGCTTTGTTGCAAATTATTGCTTTTAGAACGGGTAGCGAAATTTCGTTAGAAAGTATTGGCCGCCAATTGCAAATAAGTAAAAACACGGTAGAAAAATACCTAGATTTATTTACCAAGGTATTTATAATTTACAGCGTATCGGGCTTTAGCCGAAACCGAGATAACGAAATAACCAAAATGAAAAAATGGTATTTTTTTGATAACGGCATTAGAAACGCCATTATTAACTCGTTTAACCCCTTAAATATGCGTGAAGATTTAGGCAAACTTTGGGAAAACTACCTTAATGCCGAAAGAATAAAAATGTTAGATTATAAAGAAATATACGTGAGTAGTTATTTTTGGCGCACCCATACCAAACAAGAAATTGATAGAATAGAGGAAGCAAACGATAAAATTTTTGCTTACGAATACAAATGGGGTAAAGCAAAAGTAAAAATACCTACCGAGTTTGCAAAATCGTACGCTAAAGCAAGTTTCGAGATTATTAATCAAGATAATTATTTAGATTTTATAGTTTGAAGCAAAAATCAATTTCATATATTACCCAAACGCCCATAAAAAATACATTGCTTTGTTAAAACGTTTAATAACCTAATTCTAATTATGGCCAATATTAAAATACTACTTACTAAAATATTAACATAAATATTGTTGTGTAAAAAAAACTTATTACAAATAAAGACCAAAGCAGCTATAAAACTAATAATTGCGTATAAAAATTCTTTCTCTCTAAAAAGCATAAACAGTACCGTAACAAAATTTACAACTAAAAATATACTCATAAAAAAAAGGGTATTTTTGTTTAGAAGCAAATTACCTAAACCTAAAGCACTAAAAATACTCATGTATGCATATAAGCATAAACTGCATTTGGGTAATAGAACCCATAAAATTGAACTTAACAAGGCTATTATTTTTTTTACCATTTATGCTATTTTTATTTGCAACATGAGGTTTGAGTACTAACTTTTTTGTCGGAAGGTGGAACATCATTTGCGGGGTTCTCACTAAAAAACCCGTTTGGTTTTAACAAAAATCCAATATAAGCTGTTGGCATTACAGGGTAATCTTCCATACGTGGTATGTGGGTATGCCCCATTGTATACCAAACTACAATATCGGTGTTGTTTGTATTTCGGTTAGCTTTTGTCCATTTTTCTAAACCGTCTCCACCTATATGTTGGTTAGGATAATCACCTGCACCATACATTTCTTTAGAATTAAATGGAGTTACCCACAAGTGGTTTTTTACAAAGCCTGCCCTACGGTACCAACTTGTTTTTTCGTTAGCAAATGCAATACAGTTATCGCCAGGCATTAGTTTATAGCCAACAGGTTCGCCTAAAACATTTTTAACATTTGGGTTTACAATTTTCCAAGTACGGGCGGTATCTAAATTAAGTTTTCGCTGGGCATCTAACTCGGGCGATAGCAATGTTGATTTTGCATAAAAGGCGTTATAATAAGGATTTAATTCATCTTCTTCTTGCAGTACATTTAACTCGTAAACCGAGTTTTGCTCGCCATCAATATCAAAATCTAAACGCATATTAAAAAAGTGTTGGTGATTGGGGGCGTATAATTGTGGCGCAACTAAGTTACCATATTTGGGTTTTACATTAACTGGTAATGCCCCTAACGATAAAATACCAGTTAACTTAATCTCGAATTGTATGTTACCATCTTGATACAAGTACCAAAAAAAGCCATATTCATAATTCTCAACAGTTGAAACTGATGAAATTACCAAGCGGCGAGAGCGGCGCACTTCGGGCAAACCTGTACGGCGGTCGGTATGTTTCCAAAGTGTGCCAAAATCTTCTTCATGCATACAAATGGCATTTTTAATGGTAAAAGGGTTGCCTTTGCTGTCGTTTAAAACGGCATCAAAATATTTTATATAGCCCAAACAATCGCAACCTAACTCTAAACTATTGGCACATTGGCCCATACCATATTCGCCAGTATCAAAAGCATTTTTTTTGTATTGTGTTTCGGTAGGGTCGCCGTAGGGTACCACCATTTCCGATAGCGATGCTCGGTACAAAATAGAACGTAAATTGCCCCCATCGTTATAGCTTATTTTGTTTAAAACCAAGCCTTCTCGCGAGGTAAAACCAATATGAAAATTCCATTTTTGCCAACTAACCTCAAAGCCATCAACGGTAAAACTTGGGCCATCGGGCTGCACAATATCAAGGGGTTTAATATCGGTTCTAAAGCCTGCAACCCTGTCGGCCCTAAAATTACCTAACTGCTGCGGAATTGGGGTAACTTCAAACTCCTCAATTCTAATTACTTGCATTGTGTTTAAATCAACCACGGGGCGTATGCCTTCAATTGGGTGGGCGTAGGGGTTATCGGTGTCGTCAAATTTTACAAAACAAAGCGGCCTAGCCAGCCTTCTGGTACTTTCTTCTTCGGCACCATAATTACCTGCAGTCCAAATATCTACGGTTACCATTTCGGGGTTTGTAATGCCATGGCGCAATAAAGCAGCTTTAAAATCGGGGTTATTTATTACAGTTTGCTCACATTCTATTTGCTCATCGGCTGTCATGGTGGGCTGTACGCCCGGTATATATTTAGTTTCTAAAATACGGCCAGCAGTTAACGATATTAAAATTTCGTAGGTTTTGGCTTCTTTGTTATTTAATAAAACCACAAAAGCTTTGCGCTCAATTTGTTGCCCCTTTATATAGGCATTTACTACTGCTTTTTCTGGTTCGGCTAAAGTGATTGAAATAAATCTTACTTCAGTATCGACGTAGTTTTTTTCAGTACAAATAATATTTTTTGCAGATAATATCTCTTCGGCAGTTATTGGATTTAATGGGTGTAAAATGGTGCTCATATTGCTAATTTTGATTATAAATATTTAATAAAAATAGGGCTTTTATTAAAAATTACAAATTTTTAAGCAATTTTTTATGCTATATTAATAACACTAAGCACAATTAATATAAAATAACACAAAAACAACCAAAATATATGATTTAGGTAATATAATTACGTTAAAAAAAATAATTAAAAAGAATTTTTTTTTAACCTTAAATGGTTGGGATTTAATTTGATGATAAATAGATTCAATCTAAAAATAGTCAAATTTTAAAACCTACTATCTTATCGCATTGAGATTATGAAACAAAAAAATCCTGTTTATTAAAAACTAAACAGGATTTAAAAATAATTTTTTAAACTAACTACAGTATTATCAAAATAATGATAATAACCAATAAAGCGGTAACCGAAAGATAAATACCGCTATTTGATATACCTCTAGCTTCATTTTTTATAACCCTTAGTTCCGTTCTCAATTCTTTTTTTTGTGAAGATGTTAAACTTGAACGATCAATGTTTCTAATTTCTTCTACCCTATTTTTAATTTCGGAAAGTCTAGCTTCAATTTGAGCTTCGGTTTTAGGTGTTAGTGTAGAATTGTTGGTTTCTGATGCAAAGGAGTTAAAACTAAAACTTATTAAAACTAATGCAATTAAACTGTTGTGAATTATTTTTTTCATATTATTAAATTTATGTTTATTAACTTCATATCCTATACAAAATCGTACCAAAAAATAAACAATATTTATATTTGATATTTAATGTTTGTTTTTTTACGTTTATATCCTTTACTGTTTTAAACAAATTACCTTAAATATATTATCATCTTTACAAAATGTTTAAAGAAATCAATAACCGATTTTTAAGATACCTTGTTATTACCATTTGTATTTTAACTATTGTGATATGTGCAGTTGAAATTAATTTTTTAGGCCTTTTTGGCTACTCACCAACCAAAAAAGACATTAAATTTCCATCTCTTAGTGTAGCATCAGAAGTTTATACTGCCGATAGTGTTTTAATAGGGCGTTATTACAACGAAAACCGCACCCCAGTTACTTTTACAGAAATTCCTAAGGGTGTTATTAACGCATTAGTTGCCACTGAAGATGTAAGGTTTTACAAACACCAAGGTGTTGATTTTTATTCAATACTGTCTGGCATAGTTTCAACTGCCAAAGGTGATAAAAGGGGCGCATCTACCATTACACAGCAATTGGCAAAAAATTTATACCGTACCCGTTACAACAAATCGCAAGGCTATATTAAACACATACCTGTTATACGTACCTTGGTTTCTAAATTTAAAGAATGGTTAACAGCCTATAAAATTGAATCTAATTATAGCAAAAACGATATTATAACTATGTACCTAAATACGGTACCGTTTGGCAACAATTCGTTTGGTATAAACACAGCTGCCAAACATTATTTTAACAAAACTGTACAAAAAATAATGGTAGAAGAAGGTGCATTGTTAGTAGGTATGTTAAAGGCTACTTCAACCTATAACCCTATAAAATTTCCAGAAAAGGCATTAGAACGACGAAATATTGTGCTTTCGCAGATGCATAAATATGGATATTTGAAAGATGTGGAACTACAATCGGCGTTAAGCCAAACCCTAAAATTAAATATTGGTAACGATAGCGAAAAAAGCGATGGCGACTCGTACCTACGCAGTGCTGTTGATAAATGGCTAAATAAATGGTGCGATGAAAACGACTATAATTTGTACGAAGATGGTCTTAAAATTTACACTACAATTGATTCTAAACTTCAAAAATACGCCGAAGAAGCCGTACAAGAGCAAATGAAAACTTTGCAACGACGGTTTAACAACAGTTGGGGAAACGAAGATCCTTGGCGAGATAGCGAAGGAAATGTAATAGAAAACTTTATAAACAAAGCAGTAGAAAAATTGGTGTGGTACCCCGCTTTAGCTAAAAAATATCATTTTAATAACGATTCGCTTCAAGCATTTATAAGTAAACCTAAAAAAATGAAGGTTTTTAGTTGGGATGGCGATGAAGAAGTTGAATTTTCTACATTAGATTCTTTGGCCTATTACGCCAAAACCCTAAATACAGGTATGATGACTTTAGATCCTTTTAATGGACATATTAAGGTTTGGGTTGGTGGCGATAATCACAAATATTTTCAATACGACCATGTAAACCAAGCCAAACGGCAAGCTGGCTCAACTTTTAAACCCTTTGCATATTTAGCGGCCTTAGAAAGCGGAATGAACCCTTGTGATAAATTTACAGACAAACCCGTTACCATAAAATATAAATCGGGTAACAAAGAAGAAGTTTGGGAACCCAAAAATTCGAGCTATAGTTTTAGCTACCGCGAAATGTCGTTACGGTTAGCAATGGCAAGGTCGGTAAATTCTATTACCGCCCAAATAACCGATAGCATTGGTTGGGATAAAGTGGTTGAAGCCGCCCAACGTTGCGGTATAGAAAGCCCGCTTCAATCTGTACCATCGGTTAGTTTAGGCTCAAATGATGTTTCGGTTTTTGAGATGGTAAAAGCATACGGCACATTTTTAAATAAAGGCGTTAAAACCGAACCTCTGTTAGTGCTCAAAATTTACGATATAGAAAATAATTTAATTGAGGAGTTTAAAACCAAACAAGAAAAAGCTTTAACTGAAGAAATTGCATGGCTTATGTTATATATGCTACGTGGCGGTATGGATGAACCTGGCGGCACATCTCAAGCTTTGTGGGAATGGCATTTATGGAAAAATAACAACCAAATTGGTGGTAAAACCGGCACCTCATCCGATTATGTGGACGGTTGGTATTTTGGCGTAACAAAAGATTTAGTCACTGGCGTTTGGGTGGGTGCCGATGATAGAAGTATACATTTTAAAACATCGGAAACTGGCGAAGGAAGTAAAACAGCACTCCCTATTTTTGCAAAATTTATGGAAAAGGTTTACAAAGACAAAAGTACGGGTTACACCGAAGGCCGTTTCCCGAAACCCGAAATAGAAATTACGCGAACCTATAACTGCCCTTCGCCACAAATATTTAAAGATACCCTAACAGTTGATAGTTTAACCATTGATAGTTTAGCACAACCTGTACCTGGCGAAGAAGTTTTCCCGAAAGATGATAGTGAAAATAAACCACTACCAGACGAAACTGCACCAATAAATTAGGTTAAGAAATTTTTATAACCTAAAACAAAATTGAAAGGCATTTTAATAGGATTTACAACTAAACTTGAGTCTAATAAATTTTAAATCCCCAATAAGGTTTGTAATTTTGAACTTTAAAATATACATAGCAAGAGCATAAAATGATTAAAAGAAATAAAATTAAAGATTTACTTACCGAAACCAATTTTGGCCAACAAGTTACCGTAATGGGTTGGGTGCGTACTTTTAGAAACAACCGTTTTATTGCTTTAAGCGATGGTAGCTGCATGCAAACCATACAAATAGTATTAGATTACGAAAACCTGCCCGAAACCTTATTAAAAAGAATAACCACCGGAGCCAGCCTTAGCGCAACAGGTACTTTGGTAGCTTCGGTTGGTAAAGGACAAACCGTTGAGATTAATGCAGATAGCGTAGAAATATTAGGCGATAGCGATGCCGAAAAATTTCCGTTGCAACCCAAAAAACATAGCCTTGAGTTTTTAAGAGAGATTGCACATTTACGCTTTAGAACCAACACTTTTAACGCTGTTTTTAAAGTACGCCACGCTTTGGCTTATGCCGTACATTCGTTTTTTAACCAACGAGGTTTTGTATATATGCATACCCCAATTGTTACCGCAAGCGATGCCGAAGGTGCCGGAGAAATGTTTAAAGTAACCACTTTAGATTTTGACAACACCCCACGTACCGAAACCGGAGAAGTAAATTTTAAGGAAGATTTTTTTGGTCGGGCAGCAAATTTAACCGTATCTGGGCAATTAGAAGCCGAGTTAGGTGCAATGGCTTTAGGCGAGGTTTATACTTTTGGACCAACTTTTAGAGCCGAAAACTCTAACACCACTCGCCACCTTGCAGAGTTTTGGATGATTGAACCCGAAGTGGCTTTCGCCGATTTAGAAGATAATATGAACCTGGCCGAAGCACTTTTAAAATACGTAATCAAATACGCATTAAGCAATTGTGCCGAAGAAATAGCGTTTTTAAAAACAAGGTTGTTAGAAGAAGAAAAAAACAAGCCTCAAGCCGACCGTAGCGAACTAGACCTATTACAAAAACTACAATTTTGTTTAGATAACGATTTTGAACGCCTAACTTATACTGAAGCTATTGAAATTTTAAAAGCATCGAAACCAAACCAAAAAAAACAATTTAAATACCCAATTGAAGGCTGGGGTGCCGATTTACAAAGCGAACACGAACGCTTTTTAGTAGAAAAACATTTTAAAAAACCAGTAATTTTAACCGATTATCCCAAAGAAGTAAAATCGTTTTATATGCGCCAAAACGAAGACGGAAAAACCGTAAGAGCAATGGATATACTTTTCCCAGGCATTGGCGAAATTATTGGAGGCTCGCAACGCGAAGAACGTTTAGAGCTATTAACCAAACGTATGGAAGAAATGCACATACCACAACACGAACTGTATTGGTACCTTGACTTACGCAAATTTGGCACCGCCCCACACGCAGGTTTTGGTTTAGGTTTTGAGCGTTTGGTACTATTTGTAACCGGTATGACAAATATAAGAGACGTAATTCCTTTTCCAAGATTTCCTAAAAGCGCAGAGTTTTAATGTTGGATAGCTTTTTAAAAAATCTTTTTTTAATAACAAAATTTTTACTTTCAATAATTTCAATTATTTTGATAGTATATTTCGAATATATAAAAGCCATATTTGAACAATAGCAGATGTTTTAGCGCAAAAATCTTCACAAAACAAATTTTGGATTTAGAGAAAATAAAAGAGCAAATACTGAAATTGTATGATGAGTGTTTAGAAAACCCACTACCGTTTCATAAAAAAATAAATATTTGTATTGTGCCAGATTATTTAGCTCGTTTGGTTTTGGAGGCCACCGATATCAATATTTTTAATTATGTGATAACTATTGACAATTATGGAATTAGCCATACTATTTTAAAACACGGAAATCCGTTAACAGAATCAAAAAGAGGACAAATTGCAATTCAAAAACAAGATTTTATTGTGATGATAGATGTAATTTTGAAACCTGATGAAGTGAAAATTGCGGGAAAAACGAATAAGACTGGTTTACCATTATTACAATTTGAAAAAGAAATAGAAGGTAAAAAAATTGTTGTAAAAGAAATAAGAACAGTTACTAGCACAAAAAAAAAATAAAACAAGCAGGCTGTTTTTTCACACAATGTATAAAAAAACAAAATCCAACAAGTAATAACTTATTGGATTTTGTTTACCTATGAATCATATTATACTAAATAATCTATTCGATACGTCCAAAACGATTAGGTAATGTAAAAGTACATAAATATTTAAAATAAAAATTACTAAAAAAAATAATAAACTCAACCTAAAAAACTATCGTTGGTATAATTCCATAATTTGAATTTAAAACATTTTAAAAATTCAATAAAAATTTTACAACTAAAGTTATATAAACTTCATCCACATCAAAACTTCCACCTTTTGTGCGACCAAAGCCAATATTTAGGTTCTTGGTTAATAATATTTTCTAGAAATTTTACGTGATTCTCTGTAATTTCAAACTCTTTAGTTTTTAAAGGCTCGTCAATTAAAGGTATAAACTCGCAAGTATAATATCCTCTCTTTATGCAATTTACTTTACAAAAAACCACCACACTATTGGTAGATTTTGCAATTTTCTCCACACCTAAAAATACGGCGGTTTTTTGATTTAAAAAAGTGGTAAAATAATTTGCCTCGTGATACACAGGAGTTTGGTCGCATAAAAAAAACGAAATTGTTGGCTCGTTTCTTAACTCAACCATTTTTCTCATTACCATTTTCATGGGAACCATTAACACCGAAAATTTTGAACGTACAGAGTTTAAAAACTGATCGAAAATTTTATTGGTAAGTGGTTTATAAATTACCAATTTTTTTTTGTTTGTACAAAATCCAACTACGTTTGCCATTTCCCAATTGCCGTAATGGCCTGCAACTACAGTAATGTTTCTTCCTTGATTAACATAACTTTCTAACAGCTCGGGGTTTAAAATATGAAAACGCTTCTTAGCATTATATGCTGAAATAGAAATCATTTTAATAGTTTCTACAATTAAATCGGCTAGGTAACTAAAATATTGTTTAGCAATAACTTTTCGCTCTTGGGCTGTTTTTTGTGGGAAAGAATGAAGTAAATTATCATCAACAACTTTTTTTCTGTATTTTAAAACATAAAATAAAATAAAAAACAAAAAATCCGATAATAAATATAAAACCCAAAATGGCAATAACGAAACTAATTTTAAACAAAAAATATAAAATCTTGTAATGAAATTTTCAAGCATTTATTTAACAATATATCAAATTTCAACAAAAATATAATTAATAATTTGGCTTTGCTATTTTAAATTCGAGACAAAAAAAGGGTAATCATATAATAATTACCCAAATTAAAAATCTATTAAAATTTCTTATCAATATTATAATTTAAAATAATACTAAAACATTACGTGAAAGACCGGTTCATAAAATTTATAATAAATCTTATTATTACTGTTAAACCAACAATAGCCAAAGCAACCCATGTTGTTAAAATAACATCACGATATATCTCGTAATCAAACGGATGTAGTTTTAAATATATACCGTATAAAGCCCAAATTATTACTAAACCAAAATAAGGGTTTTTCTTTTTAATATCCATAAATACAGATAAAGCAACGGCTAACCATATTAAAATAATTGCCCATTTGTTTTCACTAAAACTCCCATTCCAATTTATTGAAATAAAGTAAACACTGGCGTTTGCTAATGTTGCAACACAAATCCATGCAAAATAAATGGTTAAAGGTATTTGTGTAAAAATACGAGACGCAACACTTGCATGTGGCCTGTAAATTTTAAGGTTTATGATTATTAAAGTTAAGGTTACTAATTGCACTATCATTAATAATAAAGAAACTCCAATTTGCTCAAAAGAAAAAGCAAAAACCCACAAAGTTGTGGCTAAATTGTTTAAAATAAACAAATAACCAATTTTTTCTGCCGCCTGGTTAGCTTCATCATCCACACTTTTTTTAATTGATTGAATTAAATGGTAAATAACAAAAATAAACAATAAGGTGTAAATTAAGCCCCAAATAGAAAAAGTAATACCCGCTGGAGTAAATACTGTTTGATATTTCGCCGAAATTTGAGCATTGTTTTGATTATTAAAAAAATTAAACTGGCTAAGCATTGATACGGAAAATGCAACTACATAAAACAGGAAATTTAAAATAGTGAGTAATTTTACTTTTTTCATAATAAATAAGTTAGATAAATTAATGTAAATAAAAACAAGTAAAAAGCAAGGTTAAATTTTACTTGTACAATTGGTTATACAATAATAAAGAAATTTTAGTAAAAATTTTTACTATAACGCAATAATTGTAAATTGTATAAAATTGTGTAAAATGTGTATAAATAATATTAATATCTTTTAATTATAATTTTTATTACCAAGCATTATGTTACGCAGAATTTGTTTAATTATAACCATAAACCCAAATAAAAAGCAATAGCTTATTTAAGCTTAAAAATCTATATTTGCGCCAAATGAAGCACATACGTAATTTTTGCATAATAGCACACATCGACCATGGTAAAAGCACCCTAGCCGATAGGTTATTAGAATATACCAACACCATTACCCAGCGTGAAGCACAAGCACAATTGCTTGATGATATGGATTTAGAGCGTGAACGAGGCATTACCATAAAAAGCCACGCCATACAAATGGATTATATACAAGACGGTCAACCTTATATTTTTAATTTGATTGATACGCCCGGCCATGTAGATTTCTCGTACGAAGTTTCTCGATCTATTGCAGCCTGCGAGGGTGCTTTGTTAATTGTTGATGCTTCGCAAGGTATACAAGCGCAAACTATATCCAACCTTTATTTAGCTTTAGAAAACGATTTAGAAATTATTCCTATTTTAAATAAAATGGATTTGCCAGGGGCGATGCCCGAAGAGGTAAAGGACCAAATTATTGATTTAATAGGTTGTAAACGAGAAGATATTATTGCAGCATCGGGTAAAACAGGCTTAGGTATTGATGATATATTAAGAGCCGTAGTTGAGCGTGTACCGCCACCAAAAGGCAACCCCGATGGCGAATTACAAGCTTTAATTTTCGATTCGGTTTTTAATTCTTTTCGTGGCATAATTGCTTATTTTAAAGTGCTTAACGGCGAAATCCGCAAGGGTGATAAAGTAAAATTTGTGGCTACTGGTAAAGAATATATTGCCGATGAAGTAGGTACATTAAAACTTACACAAAAACCTAAAGATGTTATAAAAACTGGCGATGTTGGTTACATAATTTCGGGTATTAAAGAAGCCCGAGAGGTAAAAGTTGGCGATACCATAACGCATAAAGATAAGCCTAGTAACGAACCTATTAAAGGTTTTCAAGAGGTTAAACCAATGGTTTTTGCAGGAATTTACCCAGTTGATACCGATGAGTTTGAAGAGCTACGAGAAGCAATGCACAAATTGCAATTAAACGATGCTTCGATAGTTTTTGAGCCCGAATCTTCGGCCGCTTTAGGCTTTGGTTTTAGGTGTGGATTTTTGGGAATGCTGCACATGGAGATTATCCAAGAGCGCTTAGAACGAGAATTTGATATGACGGTAATTACTACCGTACCCAACGTATCGTACAAAGCCCGCACTACCAAAGGCGAAGAAATTGATGTAAATAACCCATCTGATTTGCCCGACCCAAGCAGGTTAGAATTTGTAGAAGAGCCGTTTATAAAAGCCAACATTATTACAAAATCGGAGTTTGTGGGGCCTGTAATGTCGCTTTGTATTCAAAAAAGGGGTATTGTAGTAAACCAATCGTACTTAACTGCCGACAGGGTTGAATTGGTATTTGAAATACCAATGGGCGAAATTGTTTTCGATTTTTA
>JAYULE010000104.1:0-3419 GCA_043763845.1 Sphingobacteriales bacterium | reverse complement strand
CAGATAAAGAAGTTGATTTGCATATAGAAAAACTAAATACAGCTTTTGCAAGTTTATCCAATGTTGAAATTATTGAGCAACAACTAAATTATTTTAATAAATCTATTGATGCTGCTATTATACATCGTTACAAAACTATAATTTTTATACACGGCGTGGGTAATGGCACTTTAAAAGCCCTAATTCATAAACAATTAGGTAAACACCCACAAGTAAAAACCTTTATGGATGCTTATAAAGAGAAATTTGGTTTTGGCGCAACGCAAGTGATTTTTAAATAACATTTATGGTTATGTTATCTGCTAAGTTTACGATGGTTAACCGTTTAAAAAGTTTTAAATATGCTATAAATGGCATAAAAATTTTTTTTATAAAAGAGCATAACGCTCGGGTACATTTATTTGTAGCCGTTTTAGTAATTTTGTTAGGCTTTTTGCTAAAAATTTCCCGATTTGAATGGGTAGCTTTAATTATGGTTATTGGTTTTGTTTTTACATTAGAAATTGTAAATACTGCACTAGAGCAAATTTGCAATTTTATTTCACCAAAAATTAACCATAATATTAAAATTATTAAAGACTTGGCTGCAGCGGCAGTTTTAGTGGCTAGCATAATTGCTGCTTTAGTTGGAGTGCTTATTTTTTTGCCGCATTTTGTAAACTATTTTTAATTAGTAAAATTATTTTTAAAAATTTAGACAAATGACTAAAATTAAAAGACAAGTTTCGTATATTTGTGGGGAAGAAGACAACAAGATGGAAACAAACCAAGTAAACGAGCCCATGATAGCCTACAACACTTTAGATAGTAACAATGTTTTGTGGCTAATAAACCAAGTGAGAATTGGCATTAACTATAAAAAATTTATACAATTTGCTAGCAACGGGCCATTTAATTTATTAGAGTGGGCAGGGTTTTTGCACCTCTCAGAGCGTACTATGTTGCGCTATAAGCAAGAGGAAAAAACTTTTGATACTTTACAGTCAGAAAAAATTATTGAAATAACCTTATTGCAAAAAAAAGGTATCGAAGTTTTTGGCAGTGCAACACAGTTTAACTTGTGGCTTAATACCCAAAATGTAGCTTTGGGTAATATAATGCCTAAACAAATGTTAGATAACTCTTTTGGTATAAATTTATTGAAAGATGAATTAACTAAAATAGAGTACGGCGTTTTGGCATGATTGTTTTTAGGTTAAGTAAAGCCGATTTTTCTAAAGAATTATCTGGAAGGGGTGCACAAATTAGTGGAGGACGATGGAATAGTAAAGGGGTTGCAATGGTGTACACTAGCGAGTCTAGAGCGTTATGCACTACCGAAATAGCCGTACACACGCCTTTGGGTAACCTGCCAACTAATTACGATATTATTAGTATTGAAATTCCGGATGATGTTAAAATAGAAGAATTAGATATAGAAAAGCTACCTAGTAATTGGCGAACTTTTCCGCATTTATATGCTACGCAAGTAATTGGAAACGATTTTGTTAAGTTAGCCAAGTTTCTGGTTTTAAAAGTACCTTCGGTTATTGTATGTGGCGAGTTTAATTATTTATTAAACCCAAACCATAAAGATTTTGTGAAAGTGAAAATATTATCAGTTAATTCGTTTAATTTTGACGAACGTTTATTTTTAAAATAAAATTATGGAAAATATATTCTCGCAAACAGTAAGCAACCAAATTATAAATCGTATTAATAATTTAAAGCCCACAACACCAGCACTTTGGGGTAAAATGAGTGTAGCTCAAATGCTTGCACATTGCAATATTACTTACGAAATGGTTTATGATAATAAGCATCCAAAACCAAATTTTTTAATGCGTTTAATATTAAAAGCATTTGTAAAAAATATAGTGGTAAACGAAAAGCCTTACAAACAAAATTCGCAAACTGCACCAGTATTTATTATTAAAAGCGATAAAGATTTTGAGGTAGAGAAAATACAATTAATTGCATATATTAACAAAACTCAACAATTTGGTGAAAATTATTTTGATGGTAAAGCTTCTTTATCATTTGGTGTTTTAACTAAAACCCAATGGAATAATATGTTTTATAAACATTTAAATCATCATTTAATGCAGTTTGGGGTTTAAACTGATAATTAAAAAAATAAAAGATATTTTAAAATTTACTCTTTTTTCTTCCCACCAAAAACAGAAAAACTTACATACCTTTTTGGGTTTGCCTTAATATCAACCATTAAAATATCTAAATTTTTTGATGCATTGTTTAAATTGGTATATAATTTATCATCATTTAGTAAAAGCCCAATACTGCCTTTTCCAGTATTTAACTTATCAATAGCCTGTTGTAAACTCGCCATAGCTTGGTTAGCATTATTTATGGTTTGTTTAAAGTTGGCTTTGGCAACATCGTCGGTAATTTTGTTTAGGTTGTTTAAAATGCCTGTTATTTGGGTATTATAGTTTTTAAAGTTGCCTGATATTGATTCGGCATTGGCTAATATATTATCTATTCTAGAAGCTTCGGTACCAACAATACCATCTACTTTTTTTGTTGTTTGCTCTAAATTTTCTAAAGTTTTAGCAATACTAGTAAAACTTTTATCTACATTTTTTTGAAAATTGGGGTTCAATATTTTGTTTACCGATGCCAACACGGTATCTAACCTTGCCAATACCATTTCGGCTTTTTGTTGTACAGGTTTAACTTTATCTAATAAATTTTGTTGGGTTTGTGCAGTTAATGTATTACCATCTTCAGCCAATATTTTACTGTTACCTAAATCAATTATTATGGCTTTATTACCCAATAAGTCTGTACTTGCCAATCGAGCCACACTGTTTTTTGGAATAGGAAATTTTCGATTTATTTTAATTGTTACTAAAATATGTCCGTCGGGTTGCAAAACTAGCTCAGACACTTTACCAATTTGATACCCGTTAATTAGCACAGGTTTTGATTGAGCTAATCCTTCAACTTGCTCGTAATTTACATAAAATTCGTTTTCGTTGCTAAAAATATCATTTCCTTTCAAAAAATTGTAGCCAATAATAAATAATGCAATAGAAGTTGCGGCTAAAAAGCCAACTTTAGTTTCGTTAGAAATTTTCAAAATATTGTATTTAATGATAAAACTATAATTCTATTTGTTTTTTGTATGCGGCAATAGCCGATACTATATTGTCCACAATTTCGGCCTGTCCTTCGTCCGAATTTATAAATTCCTCTTCATCGGGGTTGCTTATAAATCCAATTTCGGTAAGTATAGCCGGCATACCTGCTCGTTGTAAAACGGCCAAACCTTTTTCTTGCACCCCTCGGTTTATTCGGCCACTTTTAACATACTCATCTTGCACCAGCGATGCTAATTTAATACTTTGATCTCTAAAAGCGTTTTTCATTAACGAAAAAATAATATAACTCTCGGGGTCTTTAGGGTCAAACCCTTC
>JAYULE010000103.1:0-12361 GCA_043763845.1 Sphingobacteriales bacterium | reverse complement strand
TATTCTCGTTACTAAACGGTTTTGTGCCTTTCTCTTTAGATATTGACCAAGCATTTATTGCTGCTGTGTTAACCGTTATGGGCTATTCTATTAACGATACCGTAGTAGTTTTTGATAGGGTACGTGAATATTTAAACGACCCTAGAAGCAAAAAAGAAACTTTACCTGTAATTATAAACAATGCTTTAAACAGTACTTTAAGTCGTACAGTGGTAACAGGTATGTCAACCATATTTGTATTAATCATCTTGTTTATTTTTGGTGGCGAAATATTAAGAGGCTTTTCTTTTGCGATGTTAATTGGAGTAATTTTTGGTACCTACTCTTCGTTATTTGTTGCAACCCCGTTTGTTGTTGAGTTTATAAAACGTGGCGACGAAAAGAATGCAATTGAAAACAAAACCGCATAAAATAATCTAGTTAAACATAAAAGCCTCTTTAATTATTTTTAAAGAGGCTTTTATGTTTTTAAAAACTTATGGTTTATAAGAAATTAAGTTTGCAATAAAACAAACTTGCTTTTTTTAAAGTTTTAAATAAAAGCCCTAAATTTTAATGGTTGGGTGGTTATTATAAATATGCATAACACGCCTTCCCAAAAAAAAAGCATAAACATAGTTTGGTTAAAGCGAGATTTACGCTTTACCGACCACGCCCCGTTTTATAATGCACAAAAAGAAAACCTGCCAGTTTTAATTTTATACTGTTTCGAACCTTCTGTTATGGCTTATGCCGATAGCGATAGCAGACATTGGCGTTTTGTACATCAATCCTTGATTGATATGCAAACCAAATTAAACAACCTAAATGCCCAGCTATATATTTGCCATCAAGAAGCCGATTTTGTTTTTAATTCACTACTAAATAATTACACTATAAAATCTATTTTTTCGTACCAAGAAACTGGTAACAAATTAACTTATGATAGAGATATTGGCATACAAAATTTTTGCAACTCAAATAATATTATGTGGCATCAATACCAAACCAATGGCGTGGTTAGAGGGCTAAAATCCAGAAAAAACTGGGATAAATTATGGCGAGAATTTATGACTGCCCCACCGCAAATTATTGGCGAACAAAACTGGAACATACTACAATTAGAATATGAGTTTTACCAATTGTTAAAAGGCGAAGCATTGCCAAAAGCAATTACCGAACATAACTCAAATTTTCAGGCAGGGGGCGAAACCTTAGCGTGGCGATATTTAGATAGCTTTTTAAAAACTAGGTACGTTAATTATAGCAAACATATTTCTAAACCCTCACTTAGTCGTACGGGTTGCAGTCGCCTTTCGCCTTATTTGGCCTACGGCAATATAAGTATGCGTATGGTTTATCAATATACCATGCAACATTACACCAAAACAGCTAATAAACGTCCCTTAGCTAACTTTACATCTCGTTTGCATTGGCATTGCCATTTTATACAAAAATTTGAAGATGAGTGTACAATGGAATTTGAGAATGTAAACAAAGGCTATAATGTTTTACTAAAACCTGTAAACGAAACTTATATAAATGCTTGGCAAACAGGGCAAACAGGTTTGCCATTGGTTGATGCTTGTATGCGTTGCTTGGTGCAAACAGGTTATATAAATTTTAGAATGCGGGCAATGGTAGTTTCGTTTTTCACGTTTAACCTTTGGCAGGATTGGAAGCATTTACACTTTTTAGCAAAACAGTTTTTAGATTACGAACCTGGCATACATTACCCACAATTGCAAATGCAAGCCGGCGTAACAGGGGTAAATACTATACGCATTTATAATCCTATAAAAAACTCCGAAGACCACGATACAGAAGCAGTTTTTATTAAAAAATGGGTTTCAGAGCTTTCTAAAATACCTTCAAACTTAATACACCAACCTTGGTTACTTAGCGAAATTGAACAGAATTTATATACTTGCGTTATAGGTGTAAACTACCCCGCCCCCATTGTAAATATAGAAGAAACTCGCAAATTTGCTAGCGATAAAGTTTGGGCTTTACGCAAAAATAAAATCGTAAAAGAAGAGGGGAAACGTATTTTAGGAAAACACGTAGGCAAAGTATCAAAACCTAAACTAAAACCACAAAAAAAAGTTGCAGTAGTAGTTCAAACCAAGTTGTTCTAATTAAATTTTCTGTAACCTTGATTTCGATTGTTAATCACAATATATTCTACTGTTTATCAAGGTTATAAATTACTTTTTGCATTAACGATTGCAGGTGATTTTTTTTTTATCTCCCCAACCCCTAAATGCATAACAGAGTAAAATCCCCCCTTTGGGGTTAGGGGGAAAAAAACAACAACCATACATTGCTATAAAAACTTTACTTTTGTAGGTAATGGATATTAAAATATATGAGTGCGATGGTAACTTTAATACCGAAAATTCTTTAGATTACCAGCTGTTGATAGAAATTGGAGCCAATTACTATTCGTATGCGGTTGTTAATGCGGATGGTAAATTAAAAGCTATTTCGTATAGTAATGTACCTATACTATCTAATTTAGATAATGAAGTTGTACTAAATTTGCAATTTAAAAACACAATTGTTAGCTTAAATACGCAGCATTTTACATTTATACCTACATTAATTTTTAACCAAAACCAACAAACGCTATACACACAATTTTTAGGTGATGCACTAAATAATGCCATTTGCATCCATAATTTGTTAAATAACCAAATAACAACGTTAAACACTTTTAATCAAAATCAATTAAATGCTATTAAACAAGTTTTTCCGTCAGCAAAAATTTACCCACAATATTTGCCTTTTATTGAAAGTATCTGCAAACAATTTAAAGCCTTTTTAGGCACACAATTGTTTTTAAATTTACAATTAAACACAATAGAGTTATTGATATTACAAGATGGCGAACTGCAATTTTATAATGTTTTTGATTGCCAAAATAACGATGAAATACTATACTATACACTCTTAGCGTGTAAAAATAATTGTATAAAACCACAAAATGTAACTTTACGTGTTTGCGGTAAAATAACCGAAGATGCAGAGGCTTATCAACAATTAAATGCTATTTTTTACGATATAAGATTAGCAAAAACTAATACTATTTATGTAAACAGTGCCGAATTTCAAACAATTGAATCACATAAATTTTTTTCGCTTTTAAGTTTGTTGATATGCGAATAATTGGTGGAAAATTAAAAGGGATACGCATAAACCCACCTAAAAACCTACCTGTAAGGCCAACAACTGATATGGCTAAAGAATCGTTATTTAATATTTTAAATAATTTAATTGATTTTGAAAATTTAAATGTTTTAGATATTTTTAGCGGCACAGGTAATATTACTTTAGAATTTGCATCGCGTGGAGCAAAAAAAATAGTTGGCGTTGATAGAAACTTTGGTTGTTATAACTATTTAAAAAGAACAGCTATTGATTTAAATTTACCTAACATTGTTGCTCTTAAAGCCGATGTTTTTAAATATTTAGAGACGGAAACTGAAAGTTACGACCTTATTTTTGCCGACCCTCCGTACGATTTATCAACTATACCACTTATAGCACCATTAATTTTCGACAAAAAATTATTAAACCCAGGTGGTATATTAATTATCGAACATCAAAGTACACAAGATTTGCACCAACACCCAAATTTTACCGAAAAACGTAAATATGGTTTTTCGGCTTTTAGTTTCTTTAACAATTAAACCACAAAATTTACTTAATATGAGTATCGCATTGTTTCCAGGCTCGTTCGACCCAATTACCAAAGCACACGTAGATATTTTAAACAGAGCTTTACCACTTTTTAGCAAAGTGTATGTTAGCGTAGGTTTAAACAGCAATAAAACGGCTTTATTAAGTGCTAATGTTCGTTTAGAAATGCTAAACAAGGTTTTTGCCCACCAACCCAAAATTGTAGTAACTTGTTACGAAGGGCTAACGGTAGAATATTGTAAAAAAATAAATGCTACCCACATGATACGGGGCATTAGAACCGTTTCGGATTTTGAATACGAAAAAGCAATAGCCCAAATGAATCACGCTTTAGAGCCCGAGATTGAATCTATTTTTATTGTAAGCAAACCCGGGTATTCATCTATAAGTTCCACCATTGTACGCGAAATTTTGCGTTACAACGGCAGTGTTTCTCAATTTGTACCAGCAGAGGTATTACCTTTTTTAAACAGTAACTACCCTGTTAATTAGAAATAGTATCCATTACGCATCCAAAACATCTAAAATTGATGGGTAAGTATTAGCTCTTACAATTGGCCAGTCGGCTTTTGAAAACCATTGCACTTCGGTAATTCCTTCTTCTAGTTGTGGTACAAGCGCTTGGTTAGCAATAGCTTTCATGCAATACCAATGCGATATTTTAAGCATAATTTTGCCTTTTAGCTCGTAAATATGGTAAGTTTTAATTATTTTTTTTCCTAAACTTTGTACTGTAATACCACATTCCTCCTCAACTTCTCTCACTGCGGCATCTTTTTTCTTCTCTCCAACCTCTAGTTTTCCTTTTGGTAAATCCCAAAGACCATTTCTTTTTATAAACAAATATTTTTTTTCATCGCTTTTAACTAAACCACCTGCGGCTTCTATTACTCTTATACCTTTTTGAATATTTAGAAAAATAGTTTTAGGCTTATCGCTTAAAATTACGAACGTGGCAAAATTATTGTTTAATAAAGTATGATAAAAAATTTCGAAATCAAATAGCTCTACATCAATTACTTGGTAGTTTTCAATATGATGAGGCATGTACGAACTAATGATCAGGATTTTTTGATTAATATAAATATTGTATTTTTGAGCCATTATGTATAATAAAAGTGAGATAGAACAAAAAGTTGCTGAATTTCTACTGCAAATAAAAGCAATTAAATTGCAACCTAATAATCCGTTTACTTGGGCATCAGGTTTAAAGTCTCCAATATATTGTGATAATCGTATAACGCTATCTTACCCAGCGGTTAGAACCTATATTAGACAAAAACTTACCGAACTTATTCAAGAAGAGTATGGCCCTGCAGGTGTTATTGCTGGTGTAGCTACTGCTGGCATACCGCAAGGGGCATTAGTAGCCCAAGAATTAGGTTTACCATTTATATATGTAAGAGCATCGGCAAAAGAACATGGTACAGGTAAATTAATTGAAGGCGAAATTAACCCTAATCAAAGGGTTGTTTTAGTTGAAGATTTAATATCCACAGGCAAAAGTAGCATTCAAGCTGTAGAAACTTTACGTAATGCAGGGTACGAAGTAGCTGGTTTAGCCGCAATATTTTCTTACGGATTTGATGTTGCAACCGAAAACTTTAATAACGCACAATGTAAATTTAAAACGCTCTCAAATTACCCTGCCTTAATTAATTACGCCGCAGAAAACAATTACATTTCCGATAATGATTTAGCATTATTAAGCGAGTGGTCTAAAAATCCTACAGAATGGGGTAATGAGATGGAACAAATGAAAACTGGTTAGTTTGCGGTTTTCGAGAACCTTTTTTTTGATACGGTAATATTTTAGAACTGATATTCTAACTACTAAACAATTCAATTTTATCGCTATTTTAATTTTGTCATTATTAGTATTTTGATAATTTTCCTTAAAAACAAAATTCTAAATTCTAACATCTTCAATTATATTTGCGTCAATTATGAGTATGACTGCAAAAGAAATTCGCCAAGCATTTTTAGATTTTTTTGAATCGAAACAACATCAAATTGTAGCTTCGGCTCCCATTGTGGTAAAAAACGACCCCACATTAATGTTTACCAATGCTGGGATGAACCAGTTTAAAGATCTTTTTTTAGGCGAAGCACCCATAAAATACCCACGTGTAGCCGATACTCAACGTTGCCTAAGAGTTAGTGGTAAACATAACGATTTAGAAGAGGTAGGAATTGATACTTACCACCATACCATGTTTGAAATGTTGGGAAATTGGAGTTTTGGCGACCCAGCAAATCCAAAAAGTGGCTATTTTAAAACCGAAGCCATTGCTTGGAGTTGGGAGCTACTAACTGAAGTTTACAAACTACCCAAAGACCGTTTATATGTGAGTGTTTTTGAGGGAGATGAAAAAGAAAATCTACCAAAATCTACCCTTGCTTTGCAAGAATGGCAAAAATTAGTTCCCGATAATCACATAATTTTTGGCAATAAAAAGGATAATTTTTGGGAAATGGGAGAAACTGGTCCTTGTGGCCCTTGCTCCGAAATACACATAGATTTACGCCCCAATACCGAACGCGAATTAATTGATGGGGCAACGCTTGTAAACAACGATCATCCACAGGTTATAGAAATTTGGAATAACGTTTTTATGATGTACAACCGTTTAAAAGACGGTTCGTTAGTACCTTTACCTGCCAAACATGTTGATACTGGCATGGGTTTAGAACGTTTAGTGCGAGCAGTACAAAACAAAACATCCAATTATGATACCGATGTTTTTATGCCCATGATAGATTTTATTGCAACCCAAAGTGGCATACCCTACGTAACAAATTTAGATGTAACAAAAGATACACAGCAAGCCATTGCAATGCGGGTAATGGCCGACCATATTAGGGCAATTTGCTTTGCCATTGCCGATGGGCAACTACCTTCAAACAACAAAGCGGGTTATGTAATTAGGCGTATTTTACGTAGGGCGGTACGTTATGCTTATCAATACCTCAACCTAAAACAACCTTTTTTAAATAGGCTGGTGCCGATTTTGGCTGCACAATTTGATGGTGTATTTAATGAATTAATTGCCCAACAAGATTTTGTACAAAAAGTAATTTTAGAAGAAGAGGTATCTTTTCTACGCACTTTAGAAAACGGCATTCAGCGTTTTGATAAATACGTTGCCGACCTTAGCACTAGCACTATAACCGGTACTTTTGCTTTTGAATTGTACGATACTTTTGGTTTCCCGATAGATTTAACGGAGTTAATGGCTCGTGAAAAAAATTTATTGGTAGATATGGAAGGCTTTGAAACCGAACTCCAAAAACAAAAAAACCGCTCCAGAGCCGCAACCGCCGTTGATACCCAAGATTGGGTGAAAATAAACCCAGATGAGGAAGTTGTTTTTGTAGGTTATGATGAATGGGAAAGCGAAACAAAAATTTTAAAATACCGCAAAGTAACCTCTAAAACTAACCAACAATATCAATTGGTTTTAAACCGTACCCCTTTTTATGCCGAAAGTGGTGGCCAAGTGGGCGATACGGGTATTTTGATAGGAGAGGGGGGTGAAGAAATATTTATTACAGATACCAAAAAAGAAAACGGCTTAATTATTCATTTTGTAAATGAATTACCCAAAAGTTTAGCTGGAAAATTTATAGCAAAAATCAATAATAAGCAACGCATAGCCAGCCAAAATAACCACACCGCAACGCATTTATTACATGCTGCTTTAAAAACAGTTTTGGGGAGACACGTAAATCAAAAAGGTTCGTTAGTTAATGCGCAACAATTACGTTTTGATTTTTCACACTTTAATAAAGTTACTGATGAAGAAATATTATCTATTGAAAATTTAGTAAACCAAAAAATACGAGAAAATATAGTTTTAAAAGAAGAGCGAGATGTGCCTTACCAACAAGCATTAGATAG
Organism: Sphingobacteriales bacterium; assembly: GCA_043763845.1. Taxonomy (GTDB): domain Bacteria; phylum Bacteroidota; class Bacteroidia; order Sphingobacteriales; family Sphingobacteriaceae; genus Pseudopedobacter. Next base: position 4,779 of record JAYULE010000103.1, on the reverse strand, counting down.
TAGCGTAACAGCTTTATTTGGCGAAAAGTATGGCGATTTTGTGCGTGTAATAACCTTTAACGATAATTTTTCGAAAGAACTTTGCGGCGGTACACATGTAAACGCAACAGGGCAAATTGGTTTTTTTAAAATTATAATCGAAAGCGCTGTTGCTGCTGGTGTTAGGCGTATCGAAGCCATTACTGGCACTGCATCGCAAGCTTATATTTACCAACAAAATGCTTTATTACAGCAAATTAAACAGCTTTTAAAAAATCCACAAGATGTTAGTAAAGCCTTAGAAAATATTTTAGATGAGAACATTAAACTAAAAAAAGCTGCAGAAAAAACTGCTTTAGAAAAGGCATTAAACCTAAAAGATATTTTAAAAGCTAAAGTTGAAAACATTAATGGAATAAATTTTATAGCCCAAAAAATAAGTTTACCTAACACCGATGCTGTTAAAAACCTAGCCTACCAGTTAAAAGATTTAATACCCAACTTAGTTTTAGTTTTAGCCACTAATATTGATGATAAACCCTTGCTAACCGTAATAGTTGCCGATAACTTGGTAAAAGAAAAAGGCTTACACGCAGGTAATATGGTTAAACAATTGGCAAAAGAAATTGATGGTGGTGGTGGTGGCCAACCTTTTTACGCAACAGCAGGAGGCAAAAATGCGGGTGGTTTGGAAAAAGCGTTGGAAAAAGCAAGGGAGTTTTTGATGTAAGTAATTGATGTTGAATTTTTATTAAACTTCCAAAGCTTCTTACGAAATTGAAAAAACGAGTAAAAAAAATCCATTAAACTAATAAAAAATGTTAAAAAACGCTAAAAAACCCTTGGAGAACTACTATTTTTATTAACTTCGCAAAACAAATGAATAAGTTTATATTTTTTATATCATTATGCTTTTTTTTGCTTGGTAAGCAAAACCAATCTTTTGCAGCCACGCATCAAAACCATTTTTTTGATATTTCGATTAAATCCAATCCGCAAATACTAAAGCAACGCATTCCATTAAACGATAACCTTATAGTTATAGTTGAGGAAACTGATTTAGAGGAAGAATTTTATAACGAGGAAGTTAAAAACGATCAAAACTTTCGGTTTTTTGAAAAAAATTTCGATTCAAATAATTCTTACAAAAGCAGAAATAGATTTTACCCACAAAACTACTTTCATACAAATTTGCAATTGCTTCCTACACTTTTTATAAAACTTTTTCCTATTTATATTAAAATAGGAGTTTTTAGAATTTAGTTTTTAAAACATCGATTACTACAAGCCAATATTTTTTAATTTACCATTTAGGTATTTAAAACTATTTTGCATTTCACAGCCTTAAATTATTAAGGTATTGAAGGATGTTTTTAAATCAATCAAATATTTTAATCCACAATTGCGATTTCTCACTCTAATTTAATTTACAAATGAAAAAAAATGCCTTATTTACAGGTTTATTTGCCCTAGTATGCCTAGCAAGTTGTTCTTCAAAAAAAGAAGAAAAAGGAGAAAAAACTAAATTTACCGTTACCAATGCAGTGCAAATAGATACATCTTTTACCAAGCAATATGTTTCTCAAATAAAATCAATAAGAAATATTGAAATAAGGGCTCAGGAGAAAGGATTTTTACAAAATATTTATGTAGATGAAGGGCAATATGTAAAACAAGGGCAATTATTATTTAGAATAATGCCCAAAATTTATGAAGCTGAATTATTGAAAGCCGAAGCTGAAGTTAAAGGTGCACAAATAGAATACATGAATGCAAAAACCTTGGCGGATAAAAATGTGGTTTCTAAGAATGAACAGGCAATGGCCATGGCAAAATTAGAGCAAGCTAAAGCCGAGGTAGCATTGGCAAAATTACATTTATCTTTTACGCAAATTAAAGCACCATTTGCTGGAACAATAGATAGAATTCCCAATAAATTAGGCAGCTTAATTGATGAAGGTGAGTTGTTAACCAGCCTTTCAGACAATAGTCAAGTATATGCCTATTTCAATGTATCTGAGCCTGAATATTTGGAGTACCAAAACAATGCAAAAGGCCGAGGCGACAGCCACGTAAATTTACTTTTGGCAAATAACCAACCTTTAAAATACAAAGGAAAAGTTGAAGTTATAGAAAGTGAGTTTGATAACGAAACTGGGAATATCGCTTTTAGAGCCATATTTCCAAATCCTGATAAGCTTTTAAAAAATGGGGAAACAGGAAAAGTATTAATGCAAGTGCCCGTAAAAAATGCCTTAGTTATTCCACAAAAAGCAACTTATGAAATACAAGACAAAAAGTTTGTGTTTGTGGTTGATAAAAAAAACATTCTTAGATCAACAGAAATTACCATCACTGGCGTTCTTCCAGATTTGTACGTAATTCAAAGTGGTATTTCCAATAAAGACAAGATTGTTTTAGATGGAATACAGAAGGCTAAAGATGGCGATAAAATTGAGTTCGACTATCAAAATCCACAAAAAGTTATTTCCAATTTGAGATTAAAAGCAGAATAATTTTAATTCAATTTTATAAAAAATGTTCAATAAATTTATACAACGCCCAGTGTTATCCATCGTGATTTCACTGATGATAGTTTTGCTGGGCTTACTAGCACTTTTAAAATTACCCGTAACTCAATTCCCGTCCATATCTCCGCCCAAGGTAAATGTTAATGCCACTTACCCGGGTGCAAACAATGAGTTATTGATAAAATCAGTAATCATTCCCATAGAAAGAGCACTAAATGGCGTACCTGGTATGAAATACATTACCTCTGATGCGGGAAACGATGGAGAAGCTACGGTTCAAGTTATATTTAATTTGGGTACCGACCCTAATCAAGCATCGCTAAATGTGCAAAACAGGGTAGCATCTGTTGTTAACAAATTGCCACCGTTGGTAGTAAGAGAGGGTGTAAAAATTACTCGGGAAGAATCTAACATGCTATTGTACATTAACTTATACAGTAAAGACCCTAAAGCCGACCAAAAATTTCTTTTTAATTTTGCAGATATCAATCTTCTCTCCGATCTTAAAAGAGTAGATGGAGTTGGCTTTGCCGATATATTGGGTAACCGTGAATATGCCATGCGGGTTTGGCTAAGGCCAGATCGTATGTTGGCCTATAAAATATCTGCCGATGAAGTAATGGATGCATTGAGCCAGCAGAGTTTAGAAGCATCTCCCGGTAAAACTGGGGAAAGTTCAGGCAAAAGATCGCAAGCAATTGAGTACGTTTTAAAATATCCCGGTAGGTTTACCACCAAAGAACAATATGAAAACATTATTTTAAAATCAACCGCAAGCGGAGAAATATTAAGGCTTAAAGATGTTGCCAATATAGAATTTGGTAGCTCAATGTACGATATTTATTCGAGCTTAAATGGCAAACCCTCAGCTGCAATTGTGCTTAAACAATCTTACGGCAGCAATGCCACCCAAGTAATTAAAGACGTAAAAGCAAAGCTTGCCGAAATAAAAGCCAGTTCTTTTCCCAATGGGATGGATTATGAGATAAGTTATGATGTTTCAAAATTTTTGGATGCCTCTATAGAAAAAGTAATCCATACCTTGATAGAAGCTTTTATTTTGGTAGGATTGGTGGTATTCTTGTTCCTTGGCGATTGGCGATCTACCATAATTCCAGCCATTGCGGTTCCAGTATCACTTATCGGAACTTTTATGTTTATGCAGTTTTTCGGTATTACCTTGAACTTGATTACCTTATTTGCATTGGTACTGGCTATAGGTATTGTAGTTGATGATGCTATTGTAGTAATTGAGGCTGTGCATGCTAAAATGGAAACGAAGCATCTTAAACCCATGAAAGCCACAAAAGAGGCAATGCGAGAGGTAAGTGGAGCCATTATAGCCATAACGTTTGTAATGGTAGCTGTTTTTGTTCCTGTTGCTTTTATGAGCGGTCCGGTAGGTATATTTTATAGGCAGTTTTCTATAACCATGGCCACCGCCATCATCATATCTGCACTTGTAGCTTTAACGCTTACACCAGCATTGTGTGCCATGATATTAAAAAATAACCATGGAATACCCCGTAAAAAAACACCTATAAATAGATTTTTGGATGGTTTCAACAATAAGTTTGATAGGCTTTCGCAAAGGTATAAGACCGTGTTGGGCTTAATTGTAAACCGCAAAGTAATAACTTTCGGGATGCTTATATTTTTCTGTGTAGGAACTTATTTTTTAAATAATAGCCTACCATCGGGTTTTATACCCAACGAAGATCAGGGAATGTTATATGCAATTATACAAACTCCGCCAGGATCTACTTTAGAAAGAACCAATCAGATAGCGGAAAAGCTGCAAAAAATTTCCGAAACAATTGATGGTGTAAAATCTGTTTCTGCTTTGGCAGGATATGAGATTTTAACCGAGGGAACAGGTGCAAACTCTGGTACTTGCTTAATTAATTTAAAAGATTGGGATGAACGTAAACAATCATCCCAACAAATAATTGATGAGCTGGAAGAAAAATCAAAAGACATTCCAGGTGCAACCTTAGAGTTTTTTCAACCGCCAGCAGTGCCCGGATACGGTGCAGCAGGTGGGTTCGAGTTGCGCTTATTGGACAAAGTAGGATCGGGCGATTACAAAAAAATGGAAAGCGTAAGCATTGATTTTGTTAAGGAACTAAACAAACGCCCCGAATTAGCTTCGGTTTTTACCTTTTACAGCGCCAGTTTCCCCCAATACATGTTAAATATCGACAATGATTTGGCGCAACAAAAGGGAGTTACCATAGAAAACGCTACCAACACCTTATCTACGCTAATT
>JAYULE010000102.1:0-12426 GCA_043763845.1 Sphingobacteriales bacterium | reverse complement strand
GCGAGCAGTGCTATCTACCAAGAAATTGTTAAAAATCTTGAGCTTGCAAAAATAACTTTTAGAAAAGAGAAACCATTGATACAAATAATAGATGAACCCATTATGCCGTTAGAAAGTGATAAAGTGGGTAAATTGGTAAGTTTAATTTTAGGTGGGTTTTTGGGTGGGTTTTTGACAATTCTATTTTTAACAATTAAAAAGCTAGTTAAGGTTTAATTAATTAATATGGAAATTGAACAGGCTAAAATTATTGAACTCCCTAAAATAATAGACGATAGAGGAAATCTTTCATTTGTTGAAGAGAACAATCATATCCCTTTTAAAATTAAACGCACTTATTGGATATATGATGTACCAGGGGGTGAAGCTAGGGGAGGCCATAGTTACAAACAAAACAAAGAATTAATTATAGCATTAAGTGGTAGTTTTGATGTAATTTTAGATGACGGCATAAACAAAAAAACATTTTCTTTAAACCGGTCATATTACGGTTTATACATACCCAATGGGCTGTGGCGACAAATGGAAAACTTTTCTACAAATGCTTTGGCTTTCGTAATTTCGTCAACAGATTTTAACGAAAATGATTACGAAAGAGATTACAATCAATTTATTTTACCAAATAAATAAAAAACATGGCTACTACTTACGATTGTACAATATTTGAACTTCCTCGCATAAAAAATAGAGCCGGCAACATCACACCCGTACATAATAATATTGAAATACCGTTTGATATAAAAAGAATATTTTATTTATACGATATACCCGGTGGAGAATCGAGAGGGGCCCACGCACACAAAGAATGTCATCAGTTTTTAATTGCAACAAGTGGTAGCTTTGAGGTGCTTTTGGATGATACAAAAACTAAAAGGGTTGTGCAATTGAACCGCCCGTATATAGGTTTACACATACCGCCTGGTATTTGGGCGTCAGAAATTAATTTTTCATCTGGTTCTATTTGTTTGGTGCTAGCTTCACATACCTATAATGAAGGTGATTATATTAGAGAATATAAGGATTATTTAGCTTTTACAAATGATAAATAATCTTACAAAATATGGTATTCAACTTAAATTAGTTGATATTGAAGATGCAGGTTTTATAATGCAACTCAGAAACAATACTTCTTTAAATAGTTTTATTTCACCTACAAGTACTCAATTAAAAGATCAAGTTAATTGGATTAAAGAATATAAAAAAAGAGAGAAAGCGAAATTAGAATATTATTTTATTACAATAATTAACGGCAAAAAATTGGGAACTACACGCTTATCGGAGTTAGATACTCAATCATTTGAATTAGGCAGTTGGGTGTTTTTGCGAGAGTCGCCAGCTGGAGCTGCAGTTAAAGCTGATATTCTTACTAAAGAAATAGGATTTGAAACTTTAGGGTTTGATTATTGCAAATTTAATGTTAGAAAAGCAAATAAGACTGTTTTAAAATATCACCAACACTATCAACCAAGTATAGTTAAAGAAGATGACTTAGACCTTTATTTTCAATTAAGTGTTAGCAATTTTAACACACACAAAACAAAATTTTTAAAACTTTTATAGTTATGGAATTAGCTAAATTTATAGAAAATTTTTCTGCACAGTTTGAAGAGATAGATGTAGAAAATATTAACAAAAGCGTAAAATATAAAGAATTAAATACTTGGGACTCGTTAACCGTAATGTCTGTACAGGTAATGATAGAAGATGAGTGTAAAGTAAAGCTTACTTCTCAAGAAATTAATGCACCAAGTACATTAGAAGAATTATTTGAACTAGTAAAAAAGAAAATAGTTGATAATGAGTAGCGCATACATTAAAGCTATTTCATACTATTTACCTGATAAAGTTTTGGATAACGCAGAATTAAATGCAAAATTCCCAGAATGGTCGGCAGATAAAATTTCGGCAAAAACAGGAATATTTGAAAGAAGAATTAGTGCACTAAACGAATTTAGTAGCGATATGGCTGTAAAAGCAGCCGAAAAATTATTTATAGAAAATAATATTAACCGAGCTGAAATAGATTTTTTATTGTTGTGTACACAAAGCCCAGATTATCTGTTACCTACAACGTCTTGTATAGTACAGGATAAATTAAATTTATCAACCAGTATTGGAGCTCTAGATTTTAATTTAGGTTGTTCGGGGTATGTGTACGGTTTAAGTTTAGCCAAAGGATTAATAGCTGGGGGAATAGCTAATAATGTACTGTTAATTACAGCTGAAACGTATAGTAAATACATAAATTTAAAAGATAAAAATAATCGTACAATATTTGGAGATGCAGCTTCGGCAACATTAATAAGCACAGAAAAAGGGATTTGCGAAATAGGTGATTTTGTTTTAGGTACCGATGGTTCGGGAGCTCACAATTTAATTGTAAAAAATGGAGGATTAAAAAATAGGCAATTACCCGATATAGATATTAATGAAGATAATGTATTTATAAGAAATGATGATAATCTATATATGAATGGGTCAGAAGTATTTAATTTTACAGCACAAGCTGTACCCGAATTGGTAAATAAAATGCTTTTAAAAGCTAAATTAAGTTTTCAAGAAATTGATTTATTTATATTTCATCAAGCTAATCAATTTATGTTAAATTTTATTAGAAAAAAACTTCAAATACCCGAAGATAAATTTTATTTATTTCTTAAAAATTGCGGAAATACAGTTTCCTCAACTATACCAATTGCATTACAAGAAGCTATACTTTCCAAATCAATTAAAAGTGGTAATAAAGTACTATTGGCTGGGTTTGGTGTCGGCTATTCTTGGGGATCTACAATACTTAAATTTAGTTAAATGATAAAATTTTTAGACCTTTACGCTATTAACCAACAACATAAAGAGGAACTTAAAATGGCGTTCGAACGTGTTTTAAATTCGGGTTGGTATATTATGGGAAAAGAATTAGCACAATTCGAAACCGATTTTGCTACCTATTGCGGTACAAAACACGCTATAGGGGTAGCCAATGGTTTAGATGCCTTAATTTTAATAATAAGAGCATATAAAGAATTAGGTTTATTTAAGGATGGTGACGAGATTATTGTACCCGCAAACACCTACATTGCAAGTATATTGGCCATTTCGGCAAATAATTTAATTCCTATTTTGGTTGAGCCCGATATAGATACCTACAACATAAATCCAATATTAATTGAAGAAAAAATAACTACCAAAACCAAAGCCATTTTACCCGTACACCTTTATGGGCAATTGTGTAATATGGATGCTATTTTAGCAATAGCAAAAAAACATAACTTAAAAGTAATTGAAGATTGCGCACAAGCACACGGCGCAACAGCCACTAATGGTTTAAAAGCTGGTAATTTTGGCGATGCCGCAGGCTTTAGTTTTTACCCAGGCAAAAATTTAGGTGCTTTGGGCGATGCTGGCGCAATAACAACAAATAACGATGAACTTGCAAACACTTTACGTACGTTGCTTAATTATGGCTCGCAAGTTAAATATCAAAATTTATACAAAGGCATCAATAGCCGATTGGATGAATTACAAGCCGCACTTTTAGGCGTAAAACTTAAAACACTAGACCAAGAAACAGCCATAAAACGTAGTATTGCCAATAGGTATATTAACGAAATTAACAATCCTAAAATATCATTACCAAAAGTAGTTTTACAACAAGCACATGTTTGGCATTTGTTTGTGATACGTACAAAGGATAGAGTTAGCTTGCAACAATATTTAACCACAAACGGCATACAAACGGTAATACATTACCCCATACCTCCGCATAAGCAAAAGGCTTACAAAGAGTTAAATTGTTTAAGTTTGCCAGTTTCCGAAAAAATACATAACGAGGTTTTAAGTTTACCACTAAGCCAAGTAATTACAAATGCAGAAGTTGATTTTATAATTAACGCAATTAACGAATACTGATTTTAAATAAAGTGAAGTTAGTTAAAACTACATTTTTTTCTGCCGTTATCACATTCGTCCGAATCTCATCGGGTTTTGTTGTCACTAAAGCTATAGCTACTTTTACAGGCCCAGGTGGCGTGGCCTTAATAGGTGCTTTTACTAATTTTATAAGCATAATATTAACTTTTGCGAATGGTGCGGTTAATACAGGGGTTATAAAATATACAGCCGAATATAATAATGACGAAGATAAGTTAAAGTCTCTCTTTAGTACTGCATTTAAAATAACCTTATACTGTTCTTTAATTATAGGCGGTTTGTTAATTTTATTTGCACCATTTTTATCTCTTTTTATACTAACTAATGTTGCCTTTGCCAACGTAATAAGAATTTTTGGCTGTAGCATTTTATTTTACGCACTAAATTCACTTTTAATTTCCATATTAAATGGTAAAGGAGAAATTAAACTTTTTACAATAATTAACACTGTAGGCAGTTTATTTAGTTTATTTTTTACAATTGGATTAGTTTATTTTTTTAGAATTCAAGGTGCTTTATATGCTTTAGTGCTGGCGCAATCTTTGATTTTTTTTGTTACTTCAATTTTAATAATTAAGAGTAAAAGCTTTAATTTAAACCATTTTAAACAGTCGTTTAATAAAACAATAGCCATTAAATTAAGCCATTATAGTATAATGGCAATTGTTAGCGCTTTAACTGTACCAGTATCTCAAATAATTTTACGTAATTTAATAATATTAAAATTAGGTGTAAACTCAGCAGGTTATTGGCAAGGAATAATGCGCATATCCGACGGTTATTTAATGTTAATAACTACTGCATTAAGTACGTATTATTTGCCAAAGTTATCCTCACTAAAAACAAATACCGAAATCAGAAACGAAATATTTAAAGGTTATAAAATAATACTGCCCTCTGTTTTTATTGGGTGTGTAATTATATACTTTTTACGTTACATTATCATAGAGATTCTGTTTACCCCTGATTTTTCTAATATGGAAGATCTATTCTTATGGCAGTTTATTGGCGACTTTTTTAAAATGGCCGCTTGGGTTTTAGCTTACCTAATGTTAGCAAAGGCTTTAACTAAATTATTTATAATTACCGAAATTGTTTTTAGCATAAGTTATATTATAATAGGGTATTTTTGTTTGCGATATTACGGTTTGCAGGGTATTTCTATTGCATTTGGGGTAAATTATTTCATTTATTTAATTACGATGTTAATTATTTTTAGAAAACTTATTTTTAACCAAAATGGCTAATAATCCTCTTGTTTCAATAATAATACCGTGTTATAACCATGAGAAATACATAAAGGATTGTTTAGACTCTATATTGACCGACACCTATTTAAATAAGGAAGTGGTTATTATTAATGATGGTTCTAATGATAGTTCTGATTTAGAAATATTAAAATGGATAAATAATAATAATGTAATTAAAATAACATATTTATCAAGAGAAAATAGAGGTGTTTGTAGTACACTGAATCAATTAATTTTGCTTGCAAAGGGAAAATATATTTTACCTTTAGCAAGCGATGATATGTTATGTAATGATACTATTGCCGAAAGGGTTTTGATTTTAGAAAACAATCCTAGCAAATTAGTATTATTAAGCGATGCCGCAGTTATTAACTCAAATGGCAAAATAGTAATGACCAGTTCAATGCAAAATTATCATAAAGTATGTAAATTAAATTATTACAGTTTTGATGGTATTTTAAGACAAACTATGGTTAGTTTAGGAGTTTCGGGTGCAACTTTGTTAGTTAATAAAAAAATATATGACCTTGTAGGTTTATATCCAGAAAAAATATCTGCCGAAGATTGGTATTTTTATCAAAGAGCAGCAGCTATGGGAAAAATTATGTTTTGGGACAGAATAGTGTCATTTTATAGAGTTCATAGCTTTAATACCTCTTCTGCAACAAATCCAAAAATTTTTAGTGCAATTTTAACTTCTTTTATAATTAATTATAAGATTTTTCCTAGTACTAAATATAAAATACTGGCCATTAAACAGATAGTAAAATTTTCTTTAATTTATATGAAAGTTAGAATTAAAATCATTTTAAAATGACTTACGTAGAGTTTTTTCTTTTAGCTGAAGAAAATCTTTTCAGTTTAATATTTCTATCTTTTGCTATAGTATTTGTATACCTAATAATTTATAGAAATTATATTTTATCAATATTTGATCCAATGTTTTTTGCAATTGTTGCAACAGGGTTAGCAAATGCAATTTTTTTTTTTCTGTTTTATCTTAACGAAATAAGATCCGAATATTTTTATTCTTATATTTTTACCGAACTGGCTTTTTTTACTGGCTTCTTTTTATTTAAACCTATAAAACCACACAAATATTATTTAGGTAAAACAATACCTAATAAACTTTTAATTGATTTTGATGAAAAATTTATTACGATTTTATTTTATTGGGCAATTTTTTTTCATGTTTTTTCTCAATTGCTAACTTACGCACTAGTTGGTTTACCAATACTAATGGAAAGTAGGCTCACTACTTATTCAGGTGGTTCAGGATTTGGAATATTCGGTAGAATTTTAGATGTTTCAAGCAGTATTGGGGTATTTTTGCTTTTTTACCGATTCTTTTATTGCGAAAATTCAAAACCAAGCAAATATTTAAATTATTTATATCTTGTTTTTACAATTTTTGCTATGATAGTTTCTGGCAATAAAACAAACTTGCTTTTTTTAATCTATTATATTTTTATTTTAAATATTTTTATGCTTAAAATAAAAGGAAAGTCAATATCATTGCAAATTAAAAAAACTATGTCTTTACAAAAAGTTTTTTTAATATCTTCAATAATATTAATTTTTCTTGTAATTATAATACAGCTTTCTCGTAATCCATCTGGGGCTCAGTTAAATGATAGCTGGATTGTACTTATTAAAAGAATTGTTTCATTTGGGGATGTTTATTACTTAACACTACCTAATGATATTATTTTACAATTACACGATAAACATGGCCCTTTTTTACAGTTATTTAAAGATCCATTAGGTGTGTTACGAATAGTACCTTGGTCTGAGCTACCAATTGATAGTGGTTTTGCAGTTACTAATTATCACTATGGTGATATAGCTTCTGGCCCAAATCCTCGATATAATTATTTTGCAATTTTATATTTTAATTTGGGAGGGCAAATAGTTTATTGTTTTTTTGTAGGGGTTGTCATATCCTTTATTAGAAATAAATTGTTTTATATATTACCTAAGCATATATTTTATGGTCTTCTTTACTCTATAATTTCAATAAACATTATTTATGCCTTTCAAGATATGCCAACCTTAATAATTCATATATTTTCTATATTATTAATTTTTCCAATAATTTTTCTCCTGTCGATTTTTACAATTGATATTTTAAATAAATCAAAAATTAGCTCATGAAAGCAAATATAGCTCACAGTGATATTTTGTTAATTATGGTTATATATAAAGAGGAAATCACAAGTTCTTCAACTTTTATTTCTTTGCATCAAAGATTTGATTTAACAATAAATAAATTTGACTTGTATATTTATGATAATAGTCCAGCAAATTTTCCTCAAATCAATATATCTCAAATAAAAAGTCCTTATAATATTACTTATGTTAGAGATGTAACCAATCCAGGTGTTAGTAAAGGATATAATAAAGGGGCTTCGCATGCTACTAAGTTAAATAAGCGGTACATTTTACTTTTAGATCAAGATACAAAGTTTCCTCCTAACAGTTTAGATTTGTATTTAATGAATTTAAATAGATACCCTAATCAACAGTTATTTGCACCAACCCTATCTAGTGTATTGGGTGTACTCTCACCGGGAAAATCATTACTTTATCGATCTTCTATACTGTCAAAAATTTTAAATCCAGGTGTAAATTCTTTAAAAAAAAAATCATTGTTAAATAGTGGTTTACTAATAAATCTAAATTTATTTAATTTAGTCAAAGGATACCATGAAAAAATACCACTAGATTTTTCTGATACATACTTTATTGAAAAAATCAAGAATGTAATTAAAGATTTTATTTTAGTAGAATTACTTTGCTCGCACTCACTATCTACAGAAAACACCAAGTATTCATCAGTATTGCTTAGGTTCAAATATTATTGTTTAGGTGCAAAACATTATAGTAAGATTAGCAATAAATTTTGGGTGTATTTTTGGTGTTTAACAAGATGCGTTAAGCTTACATTTAAATATCAAAAATTAAGTTTTATAGAAGTGTATATTAAAAGTTTAGGTTAAAATTATACATATTTATAAAATATAATGAAAATTTCCGTTTGTATAGCCACTTTCAATGGCTCTAAATATATTAAAGAACAATTAGCTTCTATACTAAATCAATTAACTGTTTACGATGAAGTTATAATATCCGACGATCAATCAACAGACAATACTTTAGCAATTATTAAATCATTTAACGACCCTAGAATTAAAATTTTTGAGGATAAAAAGTTTGGTAGCCCTATTTTTAACTTTGAAAATGCAATTAAGAAAGCCACTGGGGAGTATATTTTCTTATCAGACCAAGATGATGTTTGGTTACCCAATAAAGTAAAAGTAATGGTTGAGGCTTTACATAAGCATGATTTAGTTATAAGTAATGCTTTAATTGCTGATGAAAGTTTAAATATTGTTAAAGATTCTTACTTCGAGTGGAGAAAATCTCGAACTGGTATTTACAAAAACCTGTTAGTTAACTCCTACTTAGGGTGTTGTATGGCTTTTAAGCGAAAATTATTGAAAAATATTATACCGTTCCCAAAAAATATACCTATGCATGATATGTGGATTGGTATGATAGCAGAATTATATTATAAACCCGTTTTCATAAATGAGAAGTTAATGATATACAGAAGACATACCAATAACGCAACAGTTTTAACTGAGAATTATACGAGTAAAGAAAGCTTAAAAACTAAATTTAAATTTAGATATAATTTGATTGTTTCAGTTTTCAAAAGAAGTTGTAGTGTTTTAGTTGGGCGCCCATGAAAGTTTCTATTATAACAGTTGTATTTAATAATAGTAAAACCATAACTGATGCTATAAATTCAGTTTTATCCCAAAATTACCCTAACATTGAATACATTATTATAGATGGTAAATCAACAGACGGTACTTTAGATATTATTATAAGTTACAGCGATAAAATAACTAAAGTGATTTCGGAACCTGATAATGGCATATATGATGCTATGAATAAAGGTATTATGTATGCAACTGGTGATATCATTGGTATCTTAAACTCCGACGATATTTATGCAGACGAAAAAGTAATTTTAGACGTTGCAAATCTTTTTATCAGTAATAAAAGCCTTGACATTGTTTATGGCAATCTCGTATATGTAAAGGCCGAAGATACAAATCATGTTGTGCGTAATTGGATTTCAAAAGCCTATTTTAAAAAGTATTTTGAATGGGGTAATGTGCCACCACACCCTACTTTGTTTTTAAAAAAATCGGTTTATAATAAAGTAGGTTTATTTAATTTAGAATTTAAACTAGCTGCTGATTATGAATTTATGTTAAGATTATTTAAAAAATTTGACTTTGAATCCCAATATTCAAATAGATTAATGGTTAAAATGCGCTTAGGTGGTGCAACCAACAAAAACCTTAAAAATATCACTAATGGGAATAAAGAAATTATTAAAGCTTGGGTATATAATAACTTTAAACCTCCCTTTTTATTAATGCCTCTTAGACTTTTTATACGGTTAATTCAATTTTTATAAACCCTATGAAAACCCTCCTCACCGGCTCAAAAGGTTTCTTAGGTAAAATCATCTTAAAAACCTACCCAACAATTACAGCATTATAACGCTTGGCCGTAAAAACGCAACCACAATAGCCAATTTAGCCACGCAAATATCCATACTACCCAAAGCAGAATTAGTTATACACCCCGCAGGCAAAGCCCAAATCGTACCCAAAACCTAAGCCGAAAAACAAGATATTTTTTGATGTAAATGTCAATGGCACACAAAACCTTCTAACCGCCTTAGAAAAAAACCCACCCAAATTATTTATTTTTATTAGTTCGGTAGCGGTTTATGGCTTAAACCAAGGGTTATTAATAGATGAAAATCATCCTTTAAATGCTCAAGATGCTTACGGCCTTAGTAAAATACAAGCTGAAGAATTAGTAAGTAAATGGTGCAAAAAGTACAACGTAATTTTATACTATTTTACGTTTGCCTCTTTTGGTAGCTGAAAACCCGCCGGGTAATTTAGTGCAATGATAAAAGGGATTTAAAGAGGCTATTAATTTTTTATTGCATGCGGCTTGGCTCAAAAAAGCATGCTAATGCCTGCAAGATGTTGTGTTTGCTGATCGTAGGATCGTTGACTGGTTGATATGGTTTTTGGAGCGGGTGTGTTTGGGTTAATAGGAGTTGTGGTAGGTTGTGAGGCTCGTTTACCTTGCATTTTTCGGTTAAAAATTTTTGCATTATTTACCATTTGTGGGATTGCATTGGTGGTTTGTAAGGCATTAACTAAACGGGTTGATAAAGATTTTAAATCGCTAAAAGCGGCTAGGCGCAGGTTAATTTTGTTGTTATAAATGGTGTTTTGAGTAGTAAAATCTACTAATGTTGGTTGTGCAGCTGTAGCTAATGTGGTTAGTTGAGGAATTTTTAGGCTGTTTTTGGTAAGATTGTAAGTTGCATTATAGGCTATTATAAAAGCCATTAAATCTTGAAAATTGCTACATTTTTTGCCTTACCGGTTTCGGATATTGATGTCATCGTTTTATTTTTTGAGGGTTATATATTTTTTTATCAATGTATTAACTGATAAAAGTGGGGATTATTGTATTACCCTAGTAACCTAAAGGGGATTTATGAAGAAAAGAGTTATGGGTAGAGCTAATAATATAGCATAATACAAAATTTTGGTAGTTTATTGGTAAATGTGACTATAATTATAGCGTAGTTTTTTATAAAAGGCAAAAACAGGCTAAGTTACCGTTTGTAAAAGTAAAAAGAACCGCAAATACAGCAATTAAAGAATCTTAATGAACAGATTTTAACCGTAAATTTTGCTTTTAACAAAAATGTTATGTTAAAATAATGCCATAAGTTTGTTTTTTATAGACTTAACTTCTACTTTTACATTGCAATTAAAAAAATAAACACTATGAAAAAATTAGTAACCATTGTAATGCTAGTAATACTAGCGCAAAAAGGATTTTCGCAATTTTGGGGCGAAAATAATTCTAGGACAGACTATAGAGATAATGCCTCTTTACAAGGCAACGCTGGTGCTATATCTGGTTTTTTTCAAACCGCAAATCCAATGAATTACCCACCGAATGAAATTGGGAGTGCTTGGTGGCATTTATTAGATGTAAGGCATAGCCAGCCTACTAATAATTACAGTATGCAATTAGCTTCACAGTTCGGTACAAAAAAATTATATTACCGTGAATTAAACAATATACCCACTACACCATGGTCTAAAATATTAATGGAAACAAATGGGAATACCACTATAGATGGTGGAGTAAGTATTGGTAATGTGCGTCCTGTCGCACTAAATGCTGGGGGATTAAGCCTTGGTAATGTCGATGTAGATTACACTCCAACCAATATAAATTATGCCCCATCCGGTTCTACATTACTTCTTAACGCTAAAGATTATACTACTATAGGTTTTTACTCTCATAACAAAAGAGTTGATTTTATACGCACTGGACAAAGACTAATAAAGCTAGGTTATGATGGTGGCTTTGGCGAAGCTAGTGTGGGTTTGCCAGGTACTGGTATATGGGATTTCAATGGTAATGTAGGTATAGGTACTATAACGCCAGCTGCCAAATTACAAGTAACTGGTGGCAACGTATTAGTTAAAAATTTACAAAATGTAGTTAACAGTTCTGCCATTATGGTAGCTCAAGCCATTAATATTGGTGGTACCACTTACGATACTTTTGGTACCTCATTGCGTACAATTACTCAAAATGCGGATAATAATGTTTACGGTATGCAATTTTTCACTCAAGCTAGGTTTGATGTTGGACAAACAGAAAAAATGCGCATTACAGGAAACGGCTTTGTAGGTATTGGTACCACCAACCCACAAGAAGCACTTTCTGTAAACGGAAACATAAGAGCTCAACAAGTAAAAGTAGAAATAACAGGCTGGCCCGACTATGTGTTTGCAAAAGAATACAGCTTATTACCTTTAGAAACACTAGAAAAATACATTCAAACTCACCAGCACCTGCCCGAAATACCATCAGCTAGCGAGATAGAAAAAGAAGGCCTAAACCTAGGCGAAATAAATAAAGTGTTGGTAAAAAAAATAGAGGAATTAAGCCTTTACATGTTGCAACAGCAACAAAATATGCAGCAACAGCAACAAGAAATCAATAAGCTTAAAAATAAAGTAGATAACCTAATTGCTAAATAATACAAGCTTATGCGCACTACCTTACACCTATTTACAACCCTATTGTTTTTACTTTTTGCGGTTAATAGTTT
>JAYULE010000101.1:0-3439 GCA_043763845.1 Sphingobacteriales bacterium | reverse complement strand
TTAAAGCTTTTACAGCTGCAATTAGTTTAGGTACAACTTCAAAAGCATCGCCTACAATACCATAATCGGCCACTTTAAAAAATGGGGCATCGGCATCTTTATTAATTACCACAATTATTTTTGACGATGATACACCAGCTATATGCTGTATAGCACCCGAAATACCAATAGCAATATACAAATTGGGACTAACCGTTATACCAGTTTGGCCAACGTGTTCTTCGTGAGGGCGCCAATGCGCATCTGATACTGGTTTAGAACAAGCTACAGCAGCCCCTAATAAAGCGGCCAATTCTTCTATCATTCCCCAATTTTCGGGGCCTTTTAATCCCCTACCAGCTGATACTACAATTTCGGCATCGGGCAACGATACTTTATCGCTAGCTTTTACTATTTCTTTAATTAAGGATGTAAAATCGTTTTCGTTGGTTTGGTAATCAAAAGTTTCAATATTTGCTTGTTCGCTAGTTTCGACTACTTTATAGGCATTTGGCATTAACGCCAATACTTTAACTGCCGATGTTATTTCTACTAATGCAATTGCCTTGCTCGAAAAAACATTGTTTTTTACTACAAATTTGCCATTGGTAAAATCGGGTAAACTTATAGCACCATCAACCAAACCGGCTTGTAATTTTACGGCTATACGTGGGGCTAAACCTTTTCCAGAAAAAGAATTAGAAAGCACTACAATTTCCGCATTTTCTTTGGTTGTAGCATGGGCAATAATAGCTGCATAAGCCTGATTAATAAACAATGTTAGGTTGTTTTGGTTAACCGTTAAAACTTTATTGGCTCCGTAATTTCCTAACGCTTTTAAATCCTCATCGGCAACGTTACCTATTGATAAGGCAATTAAATTGGTGTTCAATTGGTTAGCAATTTCTTTGGCATAACATACCCCCTCGAAACCCGATTTTTTAAATTTGCCTTCGGCATTTTCAATATATACTAGTACAGACATTCTATTTTCTTATATTTTAATTAAATAACTTTTGCTGTGTTATGCAAAAGATCTATCAGTTTATCAACCTCGCCAGCATCAACTAATTGTACCGATGTACGAGGCGCAGGGGTTTCAAATTGTATAATTTTGGTAAGATTATTAACCTCAACAGCTTCTACAACAATTAAAGGTTTAGTTCGGGCCCCCATAATGCCACGCATATTGGGAATTTTCCAATCGGCAACGCCCTCGGCAGTACCCGCAACAAATGGAAAAGGGATGGCTAAAACTTCTTTACCGCCTTCAATTTCTCGCTCTAAAATACCTGTGTCACCTTCAATAGTTATTTTTTTTGTGATTGATACCGACGGAATATCTAACAATTCGCCTAGCATAGCGGCAACTTTTGCACCGTTATAATCTATTGATTCTCTGCCTGTTAAAATTATATCAAAATCTTTATCTTTTGCATAAGCAGCTATTTGATTGGCTACAAAATAAGCATCGGTAGGTTGGGCATTAATTCTAACTGCATCGGTTGCACCAATTGCCAAGGCTTTTCTTAGAGTTGGGTCGGTAGTGGCATCGCCTACGTGTAAAACGGTTACTATTTCGTTTTCGGCTTCGGTAAGCTCAATGGCTCGGGCTAAAGCAATTTCATCGTAAGGGTTTAAAATAAACTGAACTCCGGCAGTATTAAAATGCGAATTATTATCCGTAAAAGTTATTTTTGTGGTTGTATCTGGTACGTTACTAATACAAACTAATATTTTCATAAAAAACTATTTTTGCAAATTTAACTATTTAACCCAATTAAAAAATGCCAATTAACCGATTAGAAAAATTATTAGAATTTGCAGCCCAAGAACCCAATGATGCTTTTTTAAAATATGCCCTAGCAACGGAATATTTGCGTTTGAAAAACACCGATAAAGCGTTAGCATATTATCAAAATCTTACCAAAAACCACCCCGATTATGTGGGTACTTATTACCATTTAGGCAAACTTTTAGAAACCTTAAACCAAAAACAAGAAGCTTTAGCAATTTACCAAACCGGGATGGATGTTGCTAGAATAGCTAAGGACCAACACGCTTTGAATGAGTTGATGGGCGTTTTTAATATGTTAAATGATGAGTTGGAGGAGTAAATTAGGGAATAAAAAATTGCAAAACAGTAACTAAATAGATACCTTTGGAATATGCAAAGGATAATTATTTTTTTTGGAAATAAAATTATCGAATTTTTTGATTCTCTTGATATTAAAACCAAAGAAAAAATAACCTATGTAATTGATATTATAAAGTTTACACCTATAGTATCCGAAAAATTTTTAAAACATATTGAAGGTACTGATGGACTTTATGAGATACGAATAAAAGTGGGTACTAATATTTACCGTATATTTTGCTGTTTCGACAAAGGAAATTTGGTTGTATTGTTAAACGGATTTCAAAAGAAAGACCAAAAAACGCCTAGAAATGAAATTTTATTAGCACAAAAACTTAAACAAGAATACTTAAACCACCCCAAAAATGATGGAAAATAAAATAACAACCTACGAAGATTTTCTAGATACCACTTATGGCAAAACTGGAACACAAAATCGGGAAGAATACGAAATGCGTTCGTTAGCTTTTAGGGTGGGCGAAATGGTAAAAGAAGAGCGCAAAAAAATCCACCTTACTCAAAAAGAATTAGCCGAAAAATCGGGAACAAAAAGAACTTATATATCTAGAATAGAAAACGGAAGAAGTGATATTCAGCTAAATACGTTACATAAAATAATTGAAACGGGTTTAGGGCGTACAATGAGCTTAACGATCAAATAAAAATCAAACCATCATTAAGGATAGATTTCGTTAATAAGGACTTTTAAAACTTATTTTAGCGTTATTGATTAAATTCTTGGTAATTGGACTCGTAAAAAAACTAAAATTTCAATATTCATTACCCAAAATTCTCACTTACATAGTTAATAATGTTATGCAAAAAACCAGCCTTAGCATTTTAAAATACTAAGGCTGGTTGCAAATATTATTTAAAACTAAAAAAGTTAAAAAATTATTTCACCAAATGGCCAATTAATAAATTAGCAAGCTCCTCGCCTATTCGCTCTTGAGCTTCGTTAGTTGCTGCACCAATATGTGGTGTTAACGATACTTTTGGGTGTTGCAATAAATCTAAACGGGGCGATGGTTCGTTATCAAAAACATCTAAACCTGCAAAGCCCACTTTACCGCTATTTAGTGCTTCAATTAAATCGTCTTCGTTAATGGTACCACCACGGCTACAGTTTACAATACCTACGCCTGGTTTTACTTTAGCAAATTCGGCAGCGGCTAAAACTGGTTTTTCTGTAAAAGGAATGTGTAAACTTATAAAATCGGCTTGTGCCAATAAATCATCCATACTTACTTTTGTAACAGGTACATCAACACTTATATCTCCCGAAAGGGTTAAGGTTAACGTTTCGGGTATATCAAACAAGTC
>JAYULE010000100.1:0-3444 GCA_043763845.1 Sphingobacteriales bacterium | reverse complement strand
AAATATCAATTGAAATGGGTAAAGGACCAATTAAAAAAGTGTCTTTTATGGTATTGCAAGCTGCCGCTTTGGTGGGCGATGTACTAACCCGGTTTAAGGTAAAGTTTCCGATGACCAGTTTCCGATTATCAAACATGACCACCAACAATGTATTACCTTTAAATAACACCTATTCGGTTTGTGGTGAACCGCCTTTTGGTAGGTTAGAAGGTATAAAAAAAACCCTTAAATGGATGGAGAAAGAAAAGGGATATAAGTTTAAAACTCAATTTTAAGCATAAGATATTAAAATATGAATACGCACTTAAGCTTAAAAATCAAACTCATTTCTTTTTTTTCAATGGTTTTGGTTGTATTTATACATTCATACACGTTTGAGTTAATTGTAGACGCTAACCAAGATATGGTTACCACTACTAAAGGATTTAATACTTTTATACAGCTTTATTTAAGTTTTGGCATAGCGAGAATTGCCGTACCCTTTTTTTTTATGTTATCGGGTTTTCTATTCTTTTTGAATTTTGAAGGTTCGAGTTTTGATTTTTTAACCAAAATAAAAAAAAGGGTAAAAACTGTTTTGCTGCCTTATTTAATATGGTCTGCTTGGGGTATTTTGTTCTATTTGATTTTACAGAGCGTTCCTCAACTAGCAACTTTTTTCACTAATAAATTGGTTAAAGACTATAGTTTATCCGAATTTTTGAATACACTATTCATTAACCCTATTGCACCACAGTTATGGTTCCTGAGAGATTTATTTATATTGGTATTGCTAACGCCGATTTTATATTATTTAGTAAAAAAATCAGGGTATGTTTTGATATTGCTGTTGTTGATTCCATGGGCATTCAAAATAAGCCTTGTAATTATTTCTAATGAAGCCCTACTTTTTTTTACGATAGGTGCATTTTTAAGCATTCACAAAAAAACTATTATTCATAAAGATTATTCTAATAATGCATACCTACTAATAATTACTTGGCTAATTATAATTTTAATAAAAACTATATTACAATACCAAAATTTCGAATATCAATTAATAACAACCCTAATTCATAAACTCAGTATTTTAGTGGGTATTGCTGCCATTTGGTCGTGTTATGAAAAGTTTCCGAAATGGGACGAATTTAAAAGCAATCGCTTAACTTTTATATTATCATTATCATTTTTTTTATTCGCCTTTCATGAACCATTTTTAACAATCTACAGAAAAATATTTTTCTTTATTTTAGGTAAAAATGAAATTGCCATCTTTGCAACTTATTTCTTAACACCCATATTTACATTGTTAAGCGGTATTTTGCTGGCATCGTTCCTTAAAAAATACTTTACATCTTTTTACTATATCATAAGCGGTGGGCGTTAATACGTACATAAAATACTTGACAATAGTAACACGAGAAATCAGAATATGAAGTCTGAAGAAATAAATAATAAAAAATCAATTCATACTGTGCTTCGTACGATACGATATCAAATCAGAAATGGGTTAACAAGAATAAAAATTTAATAAATTGTAGAATATTTAAAAAATAAGAAAACACTTTACTAAAAAATATTTTGGTAATAGGGAGCTAAAAAGAATAAGCTTTGGAGATAAAACAAATGATCAAACTAAATTCATCTTTAAAATTCCCCCGCATCCTCATTCATAGCCTATATTTCCACCCCGAGCTTACAGGCATTAGCAAATACTCGGGCGAAATGGTAGAGTGGCTAGTAAAAAATAATTACCAATGTACGGTAGTTACGGCTTTTCCATTTTACCCATATTGGCAAATACAGCAACCTTACAAAAATGGTTTTTATAAAAAAGAAAGCAGCAGCAATAAAATGCTTACCGTTTACCGCTGCCCACTTTATGTACCCGCTAAGCCAACAGGCTTAACCCGCATTTTACACGATGCTTCTTTTTTTATAAGTTCTTTTTTTGTGTTTATAAAATTGTTATTCGATAAAAAATATGATATTATAATTTCTGTTGCACCACCTTTTCATTTAGGTTATGCCGCACTTTTTTATCGTTTTTTTAGAGGCGGAAAAATTGTTTACCACATACAAGATTTGCAGGTAGATATGGCCCGAGAATTAAATATGATAAAATCGCCAATTTTACTTTCGGTGTTAGAAAAATTAGAAAAATACATTATCCGTAAAGTAGATGTTGTAAGCTCTATTTCGCCAGGTATGATAGCTAAAATAAAGGCAAAAGCAGAAAGGGAAATACTTAGTTTCCCTAATTGGGCAAATATCAACAACTATTTCCCAATTACCAATAAGGCTGAAATAAAACAAGAATGGGGGTTTAAGCCCGAGGATAAAATTGTGTTATATTCGGGTAATATTGGCGAAAAACAAGGATTAGAGCAAATATTAAATGTTGCATTTCAATTTAAACAAAATGCTGCTATAAAATTTATTATTTGTGGTACAGGTGCCTACAAAGAGGTGTTGCTAAATATGGCAAAGCAAATGCAACTTACTAACCTCACATTTTTGCCTTTACAAGCCAACGAAGTTTTTAACCGATTTTTAAACCTTGCCGATTTGCATTTGATATTGCAAAAAAAAGACGCCAGCGATTTGGTAATGCCTTCTAAACTTACTACCATATTGGCTGTAGGCGGTTTAGTTTTAGCAACAGCTAATCCCAATACCAGCTTATACAACGAAATAAAGAACAATAATATTGGTATTTTAGCTCTGCCAGAAAACGACGACTTGTTGTATCAAGCCATTGAAAATGCTTTGTTAAACCAAAATACATCCATTAAAGAAAACGCTAGAAAATATGCAGAAAAAAATATTTCTTTGGATGGTATTATGCAACAGTTTTTATTTAATCTTGACTTAAAATAGTAATAAATTTAAAATTAGAGTAATTATAGCTCATCTTTAATATAATCATCAAAATATGAAAAAAGTAATAGTAAGCGGCTGCTTCGATTTGTTACACAGTGGCCACGTAGCTTTTTTAAACGAAGCTGCCAAATTAGGCGAAGTACACGTATGTATTGGTAACGATGAAAACATACACCAATTAAAAGGCAGGCATACCGTTAACCCTCAAAACGAACGTCAGTATATGTTGCAAGCCTTATCGTCGGTGCATAAAGTGCATATAAGCGAGGGTATGGGTTTAATTGATTTCTTGAAAGAAATGGATGAAATAAACCCGCAAATATTTTTGGTAAACGAAGATGGCGCATCGCCAACTAAAGAAGCCCTATGTGCCGAAAGAGGTATTGAATACGTAATTTTACCACGAATTCCTCACGAAAATTTACCAACCCGGTCTACAACAACATTAAGAAGCGAGTGCCTAATTCCGTTTAGAATAGATTTGGCAGGTGGTTGGTTAGACCAGCCTTATGTATCTAAACACCACTCGGGTTGTGTATTAACGATATCTATCGAGCCTACTTTAGAGTTTAATAACCGAAG
>JAYULE010000099.1:0-3464 GCA_043763845.1 Sphingobacteriales bacterium | reverse complement strand
GCCCAATTGGTGTTGGTTACACCATCATAATTTACAATTCCTGGTTGAGGCACCAAGCCAACATTGGCGTAAGCCAACTTGTTAGTTGCAGCATATTGTGGGCCATTCATCATATCGTATCTTTTTGGTATTTGGGATACGCTGTAGCGGGAGGTTACCGAAATTTTAGGCTCGCCTGCTTTACCTTTTTTGGTGGTGATAATAATTACTCCATTACCCGCCCTCGAACCATAAATTGCTGCTGCCGAAGCATCTTTTAAAACTTGTATAGTTTCAACATCGTTAGGGTTTATGGTAGTATTAGGGTCGGTAAACATACCATCAATAACATATAGTGGTGCTGCTGGGCCAAATGTTCCTAAGCCGCGTATATTTACTACAGCTTCTTGCCCCGGCGCTCCGCCATTACGTACAGATACACCAGCCAATGCACCTTGTAGCGCTTCGGGTACGGAACGAGTAACAATACGTTCGGTGTTTCGGGTATTTACTATGCCCGTTGCGCCAGTTAAATCTTGCCTACGAACGGTTTGATAACCAATAACTACAACTTCGTTAAGTGCTTGGGAAGATGCTTCCATTACAATGCTTAATGTAGTACGATTGTTCACTTGTACTTCCTGACTTGTAAAGCCTAGGTAGGTAAATACTAAAGTTGCATTTGGGGCGGCGTTAATGCTAAAATTACCATTTGCATTAGTTTGGGTAAGCACATTGCTGCCCTTCACAGCTACAGTAACACCCGGTAAGGTTTCTCCCTTATCATCTTTTACCGAACCTGTTATGGTAGAATCGGAGAGTTGAAAATTGATAGATTTAGTGCTTTTTGCGCTTGCTGTACTGTTAATAATTAGCAAACCTACAATACATCCTAACACTAAAATTTTTTGTAGAAGGCCATATTTAATAATAATATAGCCGGAATTAAATACTTTGAGTAAAATTTTCTTTTTCATAAAATAAGATTTATAAAATTATGGGCAATAATGTTGCCTTAATTTTAATTGAATGGAACTTGATAATTGGTTATGTAATTGTACAGTTTGTTATGATGAAACAGCTAACACTTTTGTGTTTTTAACTGTAAATATTGTATAATGCTATAATAATCATCGGTTTAGATTATTTATTTTATAAATTTAAGGTATAAAAAGCAACGTGATTATATTTTGAAAATAATAAAGAAAGGTAAACTGATTGCTTTGGCCTTGAAAAAGGGCACACTAAATGCAAACGAATGGGATAAAATGATGTTAATAAAGGGATATAATTTTTTTTAATTTACCAAAGCGGTAATTTTAATTGGATATAAAATATATTTTGAAATTTTTAAAAAAGTTAAAGGTAACTAAACATTAATTTTATAAATAAAAAAATATTGCCAAACTTAAGATTATGAAAGTTTAAGAAAACTTACCTTTTATTATAGTATTTAAGATATTAAAAAGAAGTGTTTTCTAAAAATTATGTAAAGAGTAAACTTATTTCAGTACGCAACAATTATTAGAAAATCAAACTGGTTGAAAGTCAAAAAAGTCTTTATCTTAGCTAAAAAAAACCGTTTACAACAAACAAATAACTCACGGCTATATAATAATTTAGGACTATTTTGACTTTAACGCTCTCTTTAAGTGACTTACGACTACCTTGACTTACGACTTATTTACACCAACCCTCCATTCACCTGTAAATTTATTCCGTTTATATATGCTGCTTTATCCGATAATAAAAAAAGTATGGTTTCAGCAATTTCGCTTGCTTTCCCATACCGATTTGCAGGTATCATTTCTAAATATTTTTGGCGGTAATTATCGGGAATATTATCGGTCATTTCGGTTTCAATAAAACCAGGCGAAACGCATAAAACCCTAATTTGGTGCTCATCGTTTAACATTCCAACTTCTTTTGCTAAAGATTTAGAAAACGCAACTAAACCTGCTTTTGTAGCAGCATAAACAGATTGAAAAGCGTTGCCAGTTTCGCCAACACTAGAGCTAATATTTATAATTACGCCCCGTTTTTTTAATCCAAAAATTTTCATTGCTACTTTGCTAATCATTATTGGGGCTTTTAAATTTACGGCTAACATGGCATCAATTTCAGTTTCGGGTTGAAAAATTATTGATTTATCCAATGCTATACCAGCATTGTTTATTACACCATATAAGCTATTACCATGTTCTGCTTTTAGGCGTTTGCAAAAAGTGGTAAGCTCTGCGTTATCAGAAAGGTTTGCACATAAATTGAAATTGCCATCGGCAGCCTTGGGCAGGTTTTCTTCTTTTGATGCGTGTAAAATTAAGCTGTAATGTGGGGCTAATAACTCCGCCATAGCTAAACCCAAACCTTTACTTGCGCCAGTAATTAAAACTTTAGGTTTTTCCATTTGGGTTTGGTTGGGTTTATATTTAAAGGTTCAATTTTCAAAAGTAAATAAATATATGCTTAATATTAAATCATCAATATTAGGTTAACTCTCAGTGTTGGTTGTAATTTTAAAAAAGACTAATCTTTAAACTTATCTGTCGAGTAGGTTATTTCCGTTTTAAAATGCTGCTTGGGTTTACCATCTTCGTCTAAATTTACAAATACCATTTTATCAATGGTAAGTATTTTTTCTCGGCTAATTTTGTTTCTAACCTCACAGGTTAATGTGATAGATGTTGTACCAAAATTTGTGGCAACAATTCCCATTTCAATAATATCGCCTTGCTTGCCCGAACTTAAAAAATTTATTTCGGATAGGTATTTGGTAACCACACGTTTATTATCTAGTTGGCAAATGGCATAAATTGCCGCTTCTTCATCAACCCATTTTAATAAACTGCCACCAAACAAGGTACCGTTTGGGTTTAAATCTTCGGGTTTTACCCATTTACGGGTGTGAAAATTCATGTTCATATTTTGCGTTTAATAGTAATTATAAAATAGCTATTGTATTTAAATTTAGTATTTGGTAAGCAATTAAATTTTTATAATAGAAATTTATAATTCTCACTCTCCTATTAATACTGTTCTTTTTCGTTGGGAAAACTGCCCGATTTAACATCATTCACATAACTCCCAACGGCATTATTAATCTCCTCAAAAAGGTTAAGATATTGGCGTAAAAAACGTGGTGTAAAACCTTTTGTTAGTCCTATCATATCATTAATTACTAATACTTGCCCATCACAACCATTGCCGGCACCAATACCTATAGTTGGTATTTGTATGCTTAAAGTAACTTCGGCTGCTAATTTTGCGGGTATTTTTTCTAACACAACCGAAAAGCAACCTGCAGCCTCTAAAATTTTTAAGTCGGTTTTTAGTTTATCGGCTTCGGCTTGTTCTTTTGCCCTAACCGTATAGGTTCCAAATTTATATATGGATTGTGGCGTTAAACCCAAATGCCCCATTACTGGTATACCTGCTGCTACAATGCGCTGTACCGATTCTGAAATTTCTTCACCACCCTCTAGCTT